>NZ_JBTYMC010000172.1:0-14004 GCF_054880855.1 Streptomyces sp. S6
AGGCCGCGCGGGAGTCGGCGGCGCGGACCTACGCGCGGGCCCTGCCGATCGTGCCGGTGCGGGCGCGGGGGCTGACCATCGAGGGGGCCGACGGACGGCGGTACCTGGACTGTCTGTCGGGGGCCGGGGCGCTCGCGCTGGGGCACAACCATCCCGTCGTCCTCGAAGCGATCCGCAAGGTGCTCGACTCCGGGGCACCGCTGCACGCCCTCGACCTCGCCACCCCCGTCAAGGACGCCTTCGTCACCGAGCTGTTCCGCACCCTCCCGCCCGGACTCGCCGGCCACGCGCGCGTGCAGTTCTGCGGGCCCGCCGGTACGGACGCCGTGGAGGCCGCGCTCAAACTGGCCCGCACCGCCACCGGCCGCACCGGGGTACTGGCCTTCACCGGCGCCTACCACGGCATGACCGCAGGCGCCGCCGAGGCGTCCGGCCACGCCCCCGACGTACGCGTCACCCGGCTGCCCTACCCCTACGACTACCGCTGTCCCTACGGCGTCGGCGGCGACCGCGGTGCCGCGCTCGCCGCCCGCTGGACCGAGTCCGTCCTCGACGACCCCGGGTCGGGCGTACCCCGGCCGGCCTGCATGATCCTCGAACCCGTCCAGGGCGAGGGCGGGGTCGTCCCCGCGCCGGACGACTGGCTGCGCCGGATGCGGCGGATCACCGCCGACCGGTCCATTCCCCTGATCGCCGACGAGATCCAGACCGGCGTCGGCCGCACCGGCGCCTTCTGGGCCGTCGAGCACAGCGGGATCACCCCCGACGTCATGGTGCTGTCGAAGGCGATCGGCGGCAGCCTGCCGCTCGCGGTGATCGTCTACCGCGACGACCTCGACGTGTGGGAACCCGGCGCCCACGCGGGCACGTTCCGCGGCAACCAGCTCGCCATGGCCGCGGGCGCCGCCACCCTCGCCCACGTCCGCGAACACCGCCTCGCCGACCACGCAGCCGCCCTCGGCACCCGGATGCTCCACGAACTCGGCTCCCTCGCCGGGGAGTTCCCGCACATCGGCGACGTACGCGGCCGGGGCCTCATGATCGGCGTCGAGATGGTCGACCCGGAGGCGGGGCCGCCGTCGCACGAATCCGGTGCCTTCGCCCCGAGCCCCGCCGCCCCCGGCCTCGCCGCCGCCGTCCGACGCGCCTGCCTGGAGCGAGGGCTGATCGTCGAACTCGGCGGCCGTCACCACAGCGTCGTCCGCCTCCTCCCGCCCCTCACGATCACCGACGACCAGGCGACCGCCGTCCTCGACCGCTTCGCCGACGCGATCGCGGCGGTCACCCGCGCCCCCGCCACCCACCTCACCCCGCCGGGACCCCGCCCGCACCCACGACAGGAACTGCCCGTCCAGCGGCACCGTCCGCCGGACGCCCGAACCCTCGGCCAGCCACCTCCGCACGACGCGCCCCCGGCCTAGCCCACGTCCACCCCCACAAGGACTCCCCGTGCACACCGAACCCACCCCACGCCCGACCGTCCCGGGCCTCACCCCCCTCACCCCCCACGACAACCCCCTGAACCACCCCGACCCCCACCCCAGCGCCCACACCGTCGCCCAGACCGCCACCAGCGAGAACCTCCTCCGCTGCTGGGTCCGCGAGGCCTCCGTCCCGCCTCCCGGCACCGACCACCTCCGCATCCCGCTCCCGTCCTGCGGCCTCACCCTGCTCGCCCCCGTCCTGTACTGGTCCCCCACCGGCCTGCACCGCTTCGGCCCGCCATCCCTCGCCGGCGCCCCCGCCGGACCGCTGGACCCGATCACGGTCGCCGCCCTGCTGACCCGCGAAGCACACCCGGCGGACACCGACACCTCCGACCTCCTCGCCCGGGTCGCCGACTCCCTCCGCCGCACCACTCTCTTCCTCACGGACCGCCGCCCCCACCCCACCGGCGCCCCCGACCTCTTCCTGGCCGCCGAACAGTCCCTCCTCCTCGGCCACCCCCTCCACCCCACCCCGAAGAGCCGGGAGGGCCTGACCGACGTGGAGACCCTGCTGTACTCACCCGAATCACACGGCTCCTTCCCTCTGCACTGGCTCGCTGTCGCCCCTTCCGTGCTCGCCACCGACTCCGCCTGGACGGAGAGCGGGCGCGCGGTCCGCGCGGAAGACCTGACCGCCCGGCTCGCCGGCCCCGGGCTCACGCTGCCCGACGGCCACGCCGCCCTGCCCCTCCACCCCTGGCAGTTCCGCGAGGTACGCAGCCGCCCCGAGGTCGCGGCCCTGCTGGACGCCGGACTCCTGAAGGACCTCGGTCCCTGCGGTCCTCCCTGGCACCCCACCTCTTCCGTCCGTACGGTCCACCGCTCGGGCGCCCCCGCGATGCTCAAGCTCTCGCTGGCGCTGCGGATCACCAACTCCCGCCGGGAGAACCTCCGCAAGGAGCTCCACCGGGGCGTCGAGGTCCACCGGCTGCTGCGCACCGGCCTCGCCCGGCAGTGGCACGCGGCCCACCCGCACTTCGACATCGTCCGTGACCCGGCCTGGCTCGCCGTGGACGACCGTGAAGGGCGGCCCGTACCCGGACTGGACGTGGTCGTCCGGCACAACCCCTTCGCCCCGTCCGACGACGTCTCGTGCGTCGCCGGCCTGGTCTCGCCCCGCCCGCAGGCGCCGAGGAGTGTGCCGGGCGCCCGGCGTCCCGTGACCGATCCCTCCCAAGGCGCTTTCTCCTTCCGTTCTCGTCTCGCGACGCTCGTCGACCGCCTCGTCGTCCGCAGCGGGCGCCCTCGCGGTGCCGTCGCCGCCGAGTGGTTCCTGCGGTACCTGGAACACGTGGTCCGCCCGGTGCTGTGGCTCGACGGGGAGGCGGGGATCGCTCTGGAGGCCCATCAGCAGAACACCCTCGTGCTCCTGGACCCCGACGGCTGGCCCGCGGGCGGCCGGTACCGGGACAACCAGGGCTACTACTTCCGTGAGTCCCGCCGCGCGGAGCTCGACGCCCGGCTGCCCGGGATCGGCGGACCGAGCGACACCTTCGTCTCCGACGAGGTCACCGACGAACGCTTCGCCTACTACCTCGGTATCAACAACGTGCTCGGTCTGATCGGCGCGTTCGGTTCCGAACGCCTCGTGGACGAGCGCCTGTTGCTCGCCGCCTTCCGCCGTTTCCTCGAATCGGCCGCCGCCGGCCCCCGGCGGACCCGCAGCACGCTCCCCTCCCGTCTGCTCGACTCTCCCGTCCTGCGCTGCAAGGCCAACCTCCTGACCCGGCTGCACGGCCTCGACGAACTCGTCGGCCCGGTCGACACCCAGTCCGTCTATGTCACCGTCCCCAACCCCCTCGCTCTCTGAGGCCCCTCGGCGGGCCCGCCTCTCACCTCGATCCGTCCTCCGAACGTCTCCCCGACGCTTCCCGAAAGGAGTGGTCCCGTGCCGACTGTGGAAGGTGACGCCGACCGCAGCACCACCGAAGACCTGCTGGACGGGGTCGCCGACTGGGGCCCCACCCTGTGCCACCTGGGCATCTTTCACCTCATCCCCGTGACGTTCGAACTCGGTATCCCGCTGGTCGCCCGCTGGATGAACGACCCCGCCGTCGCCGCCTTCTGGGACCTCGCGGGACCCGAGATCCGGACCACCCGGCACATCCGGGTCCAGCTCCAGGGCGGCGGACGCAGCGTGCCCTGCCTCGGGGTGCTGAACGGAACGCCCATGAGCTACTGGGAGATCTACCGCGCGGACCTCGATCCGCTGGCCCGCTACTACCCCGCGCAGCCGCACGACACCGGCCTGCACCTCCTCATCGGCGACGCCCGGGACCGGGGGCGGGGGGTGGGCGGGATCCTGCTGCGGACGGTCACCGAACTCGTCTTCGACAAACGCCCTTCCTGCGCCCGCGTCGTCGCCGAACCGGACGTCCGCAACGGTGCTTCTCTCAGCATCTTCACCACCTCCGGCTTCGAGTGCGAGGGCGAGATCGACCTCCCGTCCAAACGGGCCGCGCTCATGATCCAAAATCGCCCCATCCCCTACCACCTGATTCCGTATCCCCGATTCCCGGAGGAAGACGACTGTGACGATCCGGGATTTTCTGGTTACTCATGGTGACGATTCGGGTGTCGTCCGAGTTCCCTCGCCACCAGAATTTTTTCCGACCCGCCTCACACTCCGATCCCGCCGCACACCTCGCCCCCTGCGAACCCCGGCGCAACCCCCTCCCCTCACGCCCCCCTCCTCCCCTTCGACCGCACGATTGTCAGTCCCGGGCCGTAGGGTGGTCGCGCTATGACGAAGCCCTCTCTCCCCGAACTCCTGCATGCCGCCGTCGCCGCAGTCGGCGGCGCGGAGCGCCCCGGCCAGGTGACCATGGCCGAAGCCGTCGCGGAGGTGATCGACGACGGATCCCACCTGCTGGTGCAGGCCGGCACCGGCACCGGAAAGTCGCTCGGCTACCTCGTACCCGCGCTCGCGCACGGCGAGCGGGTGGTGGTCGCCACCGCCACCCTCGCCCTCCAGCGCCAGCTGGTGGAGCGCGACCTGCCTCGCACGGTGGACGCGCTGCATCCCCTGCTGCGCCGGCGCCCCGAGTTCGCGATGCTCAAGGGCAGATCGAACTACCTGTGCCTCCACCGCCTCCACGAGGGCGTGCCGCAGGACGAGGAGGAGGGCCTCTTCGACCAGTTCGAGGCGGCGGCTCCCTCCAGCAAGCTGGGCCAGGACCTGCTGCGGCTGCGCGACTGGTCGGACGAGACGGAGACGGGCGACCGCGACGACCTCACCCCGGGTGTGTCCGACCGCGCGTGGGCCCAGGTCTCGGTGTCCTCCCGGGAGTGCCTGGGCGCCTCGAAGTGCGCGTACGGCGCCGAGTGCTTCGCGGAGACGGCCCGCGAGCGCGCCAAGCTCGCCGAGGTCGTCGTCACCAACCACGCGCTGCTCGCGATCGACGCCATCGAGGGCGCCCCGGTCCTCCCGCAGCACGAGGTCCTGATCGTCGACGAGGCGCACGAACTGGTCTCCCGGGTCACCGGCGTCGCCACCGGCGAGCTGACCCCGGGGCAGGTCAACCGCGCGGTGCGGCGCTCCGCGAAGCTGGTCGACGAGAAGATCGCCGACCAGCTCCAGACGGCGGCCGAAGGTTTCGAGCGGCTGATGGAACTGGCGTTGCCCGGACGGCTGGAGGAGATCCCGGAGGACCTCAACTACGCGCTGATGGCCCTGCGGGACGCCGGCCGCGCGGTGATCTCCGCGCTCGGCACGACCCGCGACAAGTCCGTCCAGGACGAGGACGCGGTCCGCAAGCAGGCGCTCGCGTCTGTGGAGACCGTCCACGACGTGGCGGAGCGCATCGTCGCGGGCTCCGAGTACGACGTCGTCTGGTACGAGCGGCACGACCGTTTCGGGGCGTCCCTGCGCGTCGCCCCGATGTCCGTGTCCGGCCTGCTGCGGGAGAAGCTCTTCGCCGACCGCTCGGTGGTCCTGGCCTCGGCCACGCTCAAGCTGGGCGGCGACTTCAACGGCGTCGGCGCCTCTCTGGGGCTCGCCCCGGAAGGGGTCGAGGGCGAGGACCTGCCGCAGTGGAAGGGCGTCGACGTCGGCTCGCCCTTCGACTACCCCCGGCAGGGCATCCTCTACGTCGCCAAACACCTCTCGCGCCCCGCGCGGGACGGCGACCGCGCGGACATGCTGGACGAACTCGCCGAGCTGGTCCAGGCCGCGGGCGGCCGCACGCTCGGGCTGTTCTCGTCGATGCGGGCGGCCCAGCTCGCCGCCGAGGAACTGCGCGTGCGCATGCCGGAGTTCCCGATCCTCCTCCAGGGCGAGGAGACGCTCGGTGAGCTGATCAAGAACTTCGCCGCGGACCCGAAGACCTGTCTGTTCGGCACGCTCTCGCTCTGGCAGGGCGTGGACGTGCCGGGGCCCAGCTGCCAGCTCGTCGTCATGGACAAGATCCCGTTCCCGCGTCCCGACGACCCGCTGATGAGTG
Source organism: Streptomyces sp. S6 (assembly GCF_054880855.1). Lineage (NCBI taxonomy): Bacteria > Bacillati > Actinomycetota > Actinomycetes > Kitasatosporales > Streptomycetaceae > Streptomyces > Streptomyces sp. S6. The sequence goes on from NZ_JBTYMC010000172.1 coordinate 5,930, forward strand.
CCCGGCAGAAGAAGGTCGAGGAGGCCGGGGGCAACGGCTTCATGTCCGTCGCCGCCACCCATGCCGCCCTCCTCATGGCCCAGGGCGCCGGCCGCCTCGTCCGCGCGACGGGCGACCGGGGCGTCGTCGCCGTCCTGGACCAGCGGCTCGCCACCGCCCGCTACGGCAGCTACCTGAAGGCGTCCATGCCCGACTTCTGGTACACGACGGACCGCAACCAGGTCCGCAAGTCGCTCGCGGCGATCGACGCGGCGGCGAAGCAGGCGGGGGCGTGAGGGCGTGAAAAAAGGGGGCGAGCCGCAGCTCGCCCCCGGGCCCTCGAACCAGGCTCCCCTGAGGGTCCTCGAACAGAGACCCCGTGGAACAACACAGGGCCCCGGAACCGGCGCAGGGATCCCGGGGCCCAGTCAACAGGGCGGGCCGACCGCACGGCGTGCTCAGACGCGGCGCAGGACGGCCACCACCTTGCCGAGGATCGTCGCGTCGTCGCCGGGAATCGGCTCGTACGCGGCGTTGTGCGGCAGCAGCCACACATGGCCGTCCTCGCGCTTGAACCGCTTGACGGTCGCCTCGCCGTCGAGCATCGCGGCGACGATGTCGCCGTTCTCGGCGACGGGCTGCCGGCGGACGGTGACCCAGTCGCCGTCACAGATCGCGGCCTCGATCATCGAGTCGCCGACGACCTTCAGCACGAACAGCTCTCCGTCACCGACGAGCTGACGGGGCAGCGGGAAGACGTCCTCGACGGACTCCTCCGCGAGGATCGGGCCACCGGCGGCGATCCGGCCGACCAGAGGCACGTACGACGCGGCGGGCTTGCCCGCGGTGTCCGTCGGCTGCACGGTGACCGACTGGTCGGAACCGCGCACCTCGTACGCGCGCGGGCGGTGCGGGTCGCGGCGCAGGAAGCCCTTCCGCTCCAGAGCCATCAGCTGGTGTGCCACCGATGACGTGCTCGACAGGCCGACGGCCTGGCCGATCTCCCGCATGGACGGGGGGTAGCCGCGCCGTTGCACGGAATCCCTGATGACCTCGATCACCCGGCGCTGCCGGTCGGTCAGGCCCGAGCTGTCCGCCCGGATGCCTGGAGGTCGGCCCGGCAGGGAGCGCTTGTGCCCCTCGGGACTGGTGGCTTCGTTCATCGCATGCACCGGGTCGAGTCGGCCCTGGGGGCGGTCCTGGGCGGTGATGGTGGCACTGTCTGCGGTGGTGGTCACGGCGGCCCCTCTCGATGGTCTCCCTGCTGGACAACGGTAGTTGCTTTCGAAAGGTTGCGCCAAACACACGTTCGAGTGAAAAACCCCGAAGAGTTGGACTTGATCATGTGTCCAGGTGTATGGCTCACGCCGTACCCGGAAGGCGGAACGGCCTGGCGCCGTACCCTTTCCCCCGCCGGGAATCCCCGGTTCCGCGGGCCGTCGGCCCAGTCTGCCAGCCGTGGCCGCGTCCGACGGGGACCGCGGCCGGAGTCCCACCTCTCCTCCCTGCGGTGCTCACGCAATCTCCCCATGTGCCCAGGTCCGGCGCCGTGCACGCGTGCGTGGAGGCCGTTGTGCGGGCGCCCTGTCGGTGCGACACGCGGAAAGAGCCTGTGTTTGTGCGTCAATCCCCACATGTAGTGGTTGGATTGAAGCTGTGGCCCAGAAGTTGTGGTGCCTTGTGTATGGGCACCCTTGGGGATCGCCTATGCTGGGGGCTGCTTCGTGAGGCCCGAGAGGCCCGTGAGGCCATCGAGATCTGCCTGTGAGGAGGGTTGGAACCATGCACTGCCCCTTCTGCAGGCACCCCGACAGCCGTGTGGTCGACAGCCGTACGACCGACGACGGCACGTCGATCCGCAGGCGCCGTCAGTGCCCTGACTGCTCCCGTCGCTTCACGACGGTGGAGACCTGCTCGCTGATGGTCGTCAAGCGCTCCGGAGTCACCGAACCCTTCAGCCGTACCAAGGTCATCAACGGCGTGCGCAAGGCGTGCCAGGGACGGCCTGTCACCGAGGACGCCCTCGCCCAGCTCGGCCAGCGGGTCGAGGAGGCGGTGCGGGCCACCGGAAGCGCCGAGCTGACCACCCACGACGTGGGCCTGGCCATACTCGGACCCTTGCAGGAACTCGACCTCGTCGCCTATCTGCGGTTCGCCTCGGTCTACCGCGCGTTCGACTCGCTGGAGGACTTCGAGGCCGCGATCGCGGAACTCAGGAACGAGACGGGACCCCCGGCCGCGGACGACGACGTCCGCGAAGGAGACCACGGCGGGAGCGGGGGCGCCCAGGTGCCCCAACCCGCCGGTACCGCCGACTGACCCGAGAGCCGAAACCGGGCGGAGACGCCGGGGACGGCCGGGCGGAGGCGACGAAGAGACCAGTTGCGAGCAGATGCACATCAGTGCCCGCAACTTCAGAAATCACACTGTGTCACGGGAACAACGTGGCATTTCTGGGCGTTTTTGCCTGTACCAGGGAGGCGGCATGACAGAGACGGCGAGCGGTCCGGCACGAGGTTCCCGAGCGAAGGGCGCCAAGGCCACCAAGGGGCTGCGCATCGAGCGCATCCACACCACCCCCGGCGTGCATCCGTACGACGAGGTGGTCTGGGAGCGCCGTGACGTCGTCATGACCAACTGGCGCGACGGCTCGGTCAACTTCGAGCAGTACGGCGTCGAGTTCCCCGACTTCTGGTCGGTGAACGCGGTCAACATCGTCACCAGCAAGTACTTCCGCGGAGCGGTCGGCACCCCCCAGCGCGAGGTCAGCCTCAAGCAGCTGATCGACCGCATCGTGAAGACGTACACGAAGGCCGGTGAGGACCACAAGTACTTCACCTCGCCCGCCGACGCGGAGATCTTCGAGCACGAACTGGCCTACGCCCTCCTGCACCAGATCTTCAGCTTCAACAGCCCCGTCTGGTTCAACGTCGGCACCCCGCAGCCCCAGCAGGTGTCTGCCTGCTTCATCCTCGCCGTCGACGACTCCATGGAGTCGATCCTCGACTGGTACAAGGAAGAGGGCATGATCTTCAAGGGCGGCTCCGGCGCCGGCCTGAACCTCTCCCGCATCCGCTCCTCCAAGGAACTCCTCTCCTCCGGCGGCAACGCCTCGGGACCGGTCTCCTTCATGCGCGGCGCCGACGCCTCCGCCGGCACCATCAAGTCCGGCGGCGCCACCCGCCGCGCGGCCAAGATGGTCGTCCTGGACGTCGACCACCCGGACGTCGAGGACTTCATCGCCACGAAGGTGAAGGAGGAGGAGAAGATCCGCGCCCTGCGCGACGCGGGCTTCGACATGGACCTCGGCGGCGACGACATCACGTCGGTCCAGTACCAGAACGCCAACAACTCGGTCCGCGTGAACGACGAGTTCATGACCGCCGTCGAGAACGGCACCGAGTTCGGCCTGCGCGCCCGCCTGACCGGCGAGATCATCGAGAAGGTCGACGCCAAGGCGCTCTTCCGCAAGCTCGCCGAGGCCGCGTGGGCCTGCGCCGACCCGGGCATCCAGTACGACGGCGTCATCAACAACTGGCACACCTGCCCCGAGTCCGGCCGGATCACCGCGTCGAACCCGTGCAGCGAGTACATGCACCTGGACAACACGTCCTGCAACCTCGCCTCGCTGAACCTGATGAAGTTCCTCAAGGACGACGGCAAGGGCAACCAGTCCTTCGACGCCGAGCGCTTCCAGAAGGTCGTCGAACTCGTCATCACCGCGATGGACATCTCCATCTGCTTCGCCGACTTCCCCACCCAGAAGATCGGCGAGAACACCCGCGCCTTCCGCCAGCTCGGCATCGGCTACGCCAACCTCGGCGCCCTCCTGATGGCGACCGGCCACGCGTACGACTCCGACGGCGGCCGGGCCCTCGCCGGCGCCATCACCTCCCTGATGACCGGCACGGCCTACCGCCGCTCCTCGGAGCTCGCCGCGGTCGTCGGCCCCTACGACGGCTACGCGCGCAACGCCGACGCCCACAACCGCGTCATGAAGCAGCACGCCGACGCCAACGGCGCCGCCGTGACCATGGACGACCTGGACACCCCGGTCTGGGCCGCGGCCACCGAGGCCTGGCAGGACGTGCTCCGCCTCGGCAAGCAGAACGGTTTCCGTAACGCCCAGGCGTCGGTCCTCGCGCCCACCGGCACCATCGGCCTCGCGATGTCCTGCGACACCACCGGTGTCGAGCCCGACCTCGCCCTGGTCAAGTTCAAGAAGCTCGTCGGCGGCGGCTCGATGCAGATCGTCAACGGCACCGTCCCGCAGGCCCTGCGCCGCCTGGGCTACCAGGAGGAGCAGATCGAGGCGATCGTCGCCCACATCTCCGACAACGGCAATGTGATCGACGCCCCGAGCCTCAAGCCCGAGCACTACGAGGTCTTCGACTGCGCCATGGGCGAGCGCGCCATCTCTCCGATGGGCCACGTCCGGATGATGGCCGCGATCCAGCCCTGGATCTCCGGTGCCATCTCCAAGACCGTCAACATGCCGGAGACGGCGACCGTCGAAGAGGTCGAGGAGATCTACTTCGAGGCGTGGAAGCTCGGCGTCAAGGCGCTCGCGATCTACCGCGACAACTGCAAGGTCGGCCAGCCCCTCTCCGCGAAGACCAAGTCCTCCAAGGACGAGAAGGCGGAGGTCACCGAGAAGACCGAGGCGACGATCCGCGAGGCCGTCGAGAAGGTCATCGAGTACCGCCCCGTCCGCAAGCGCCTCCCGAAGGGACGCCCCGGCATCACCACCTCCTTCACGGTCGGCGGCGCCGAGGGCTACATGACGGCCAACTCCTACCCGGACGACGGCCTGGGCGAGGTCTTCCTGAAGATGTCCAAGCAGGGCTCCACCCTCGCGGGCATGATGGACGCCTTCTCCATCGCGGTCTCCGTCGGCCTCCAGTACGGCGTCCCGCTGGAGACGTACGTCTCGAAGTTCACCAACATGCGCTTCGAGCCGGCCGGCATGACGGACGACCCGGACGTGCGGATGGCTCAGTCGATCGTCGACTACATCTTCCGCCGCCTGGCGCTGGACTTCCTGCCCTTCGAGACCCGCTCCGCGCTCGGCATCCACTCCGCCGAGGAGCGCCAGCGCCACCTGGAGACCGGCTCCTACGAACCGGCCGAGGACGAGGTCGACGTCGAGGGCCTGGCCCAGTCCGCCCCGCTCCAGTCGGCCCCGGTCGCCGTGGCCCCGCAGGCCGCCCCGGTCGCCGTGCCCGCTCTCAAGCAAGCCCACACCAGCGCCGAACTCGTCGAGATGCAGCTCGGCATCCAGGCCGACGCCCCGCTCTGCTTCTCCTGCGGGACGAAGATGCAGCGCGCCGGCTCCTGCTACATCTGCGAGGGCTGCGGCTCGACCAGCGGATGCAGCTGATCTGAGGCACAGCCGCTCACCGGACTGACCGGCGGGTGACAGAGGTAAGGGGCGTCGGCCATAGCCGACGCCCCTTACCTCGTCGTACGGGTGAGGCGGGTCAGGACGGGCGGGTGGTGCCCATGACCCGGGTGAAATCGGCCGGGTCGTCCTCGAAGCCGTGCACGCCGTCGTGGAACTCCCAGCCGTCCTTGGGGTCGCGGACGAACGTGCCGAAGGTGGCGGCCGTGGACCCGAGGACGTCGCCGAAGTCGCCCTCGGCCAGGACGTTGTAGCCCTCGCGGACGCGGAACTTCGGGTTGACGACGCTGACGAACGTCCGGTGCTCGGAGCGCTGCTGGATGATCACGCCGACGACGACACGCCCGTAGCGCGCGTCCAGGCGGTCGAGTTCGAGGGTCATCACCTCGTCCCAGCCGAAGCCCTTGCCGTCCTTGCTGTCGCGGTTGAGGTAGATCGTGCCGTCGGGCGACCGGCTGTCGAAGTGCACGACGTAACCGGGAGCGCCCTGCGGATCGCTCTGGAGATAGGTCGCGGCGACCACGTCCAGGTCGGTGGCCGGCTGCCCCGGGGGACTGGGGTCCCACTTCAGCGATATCTCCACCTTGCGGATGCCCTTGATGAGGCCGTTCATCAGCCTTCCCCTTCTCCCCTGCGGTTCGAGACCCCAACTGCCCAGTCATCAGGGCCGGTTGTCCATCCTGCCACGCGCGGGTGCGGGAAGGTCCGGCCGAGGGTGACCGGCGCCACGCTCCGGGGCCTTACCATGGCGCGGTGCTGGTCAAGTGGATTCGCTGCACCGTGGTGGACCGCCGAGGTTTCGAACGGGGACAGCGAAAGTGGGCGGGGCTTCTGGGGGAGCCGGGATTCCGCGGGCAGGGCGGCGGCTGGAGCCGGAGCCGTCCTGCGGTCGCGCACGTCTTCGCCTTCTGGGAGAGCCGCGCCTTCTACGACTCCTTCATGGCCCGCTCCCACGACCGGCTGGCGGCCACCCAGGCGGGCACCTTCCGCGACGCCCAAGTCCGCCTGTTCGACTACCGCTTCGACGTCAAGACCGGCTTCGAACCCCGCTTCACGGACGCCGACCTGCTGCGCGTCGCCCTCTCCCGGGTCCACGAGGAGCGCGCCGAGCACTTCACGCTCATGCAGGAGAAGGTCTGGAACCCCGCGATGGCCGGTTCGCCCGGCATGATCCGCGGCCTGTTCGCCGAGGCGCCCGGCAACGAGTTCATGGTCCTGTCCATGTGGCGCTCCGAGGCCGAACACGGCAAGTACCGGACCGAACGCATCGAACGGCTCGCCCTGCGCGCCCAGACCGAGGCCGACATCGCCGCCCTCACCGGTGACATCGTCGAGATGGAGTCCGCCTGGACGGTCTGAGGACCGCCTCCGGATGCGCACGAGTGCGGCCCGTGGCGGATGTTCCGTGTGACCTACGCCGTATGGGGCCCGTACGAGTGCTCGAAACGGCGCGACTCGATCTAGGGTTTCGGCATGGCACGACCACGGCGCATCGTCCTTGTCCGGCACGGGGAGTCAACGGGCAATGTTGATGACACCGTCTACGAACGCGAGCCCGACCACGCCCTCGCCCTCACCGACAAGGGCCGGCGGCAGGCGGAGGAGACCGGGAGAACCGTCCGGGAGATCTTCGGCGACGAACAGGTCAGCGTGTACGTCTCCCCGTACCGGCGCACCCACGAGACCCTCGACGCCTTCGCCCTCGACCCGGCGCGCATACGCGTGCGCGAGGAGCCCCGGCTGCGCGAACAGGACTGGGGCAACTGGCAGGACCGCGACGACGTACGCCTCCAGAAGGCGTACCGCGACGCGTACGGCCACTTCTTCTACCGTTTCGCCCAAGGGGAGAGCGGCGCCGACGTGTACGACCGGGTCGGCGGCTTCCTGGAGAGCCTGTTCCGCAGCTTCGAGGACCCCGACCACCCGCCCAACGTCCTGATCGTCACCCACGGCCTCGCGATGCGGCTGTTCTGCATGCGCTGGTTCCACTGGACCGTCGCCGATTTCGAATCCCTGTCGAATCCCGGGAACGCGGAGCTGCGGATGCTCGTTCTGGGGGATGACGGACGCTATTCGCTCGACAAGCCCTTCTCGCGGTGGCGAGACCCGGAGCCGTACGGCGTCACCGGTTAGGGTGACGGCGATGACTTCCGCCCCCTTCGACTCTTTCACGCCCTCCGACTCCTCGACCGACCGGCGTCTGGTTCGCGCCCTGGCCAGCCTGCGAGGGCTGTCCGTGGGAGACGCGCTGGGCTCCCAGTTCTTCGTCCCGGAGAACTACCCCCTGCTGGGCCACCGCGAGCTGCCGCCCGGCGACTGGCAGTGGACCGACGACACGGAGATGGCCTGCTCGGTCGTCGCCGTCCTCGCCGCCCACCACCGCGTCGACCAGGACGCCCTGGCCCGCTCCTTCGCCGAGCACCACGACTTCGACCGAGGCTACGGCCCGGCCGTGAACCGGCTCCTGCGCCTCGTCAGGGAGGGCGGCGACTGGCGTGAACTGGCCGCCGCGCTCTTCGACGGACAGGGCTCCTGGGGCAACGGCGCCGCCATGCGCATTGCCCCGCTCGGCGCCTGGTACGCCGACGACCCCGAGCAGGCGACCCACCAGGCGGAGATCTCCGCCTACCCCACGCACCAGCACCGCGAGGCCGTCGCCGGCGCCATGGCCGTCGCCGCTGCCGCCGCCCTCGCC
>NZ_JBTYMC010000173.1:0-13997 GCF_054880855.1 Streptomyces sp. S6
CCCGGCGCATGGGCGAGCGCCGGGCCTGCCTCTCTTCGGGTAAAAGGCGGGAAAGAGCCTCGCGTCTTTATTTGCGTATAGACGCAAGGAAGGGCAGACTCGACGCGTCGGCTGCTGCGGGGGCTCGCCTTCGAGGCGCTGCGCGTCGTCGGCGCCCCCGCCGAGCCGGACGTCCGCGCCGTCGTCGACGAACCCGCGCTGCGGCCGTACGCCCTGCTGTGGCTCGCCGAGCACGACGGCGTGGACCCGGAGGACGCGCACGAGGTCCTCACCCGGGAGGAGGCCACCTGGCTGTGGGTCGACACCGCCGCCGCCGTCGCCGACCACGGTGAGGCGCCGATGCTGGTGCGCCACCTGGAGTCGGCCCTCCAGCCGACCGTCCCCGGGCTCCTCAACGAGGTCCGCGCCGTCGGCCATCCCCGCACCGTCCAGGTCCTGGTCGCCCTCGCCGCCGCCCACCCCGACCCGGCGCTCGCCAAGGCCGTCCGGCGGGCGGCGTTCCAGGTGCACACCGGGGGGAGCTGACCTGCCGGGGGCGTCCCCCGCCGCCCCCGTACCCTCACCCCCTGATCTCCGGCGCGTACGTCCCGAACGACCACACGTTGCCCTCCAGGTCGCGGGCCATGTAGTCCCGCGCGCCGTAGTCCTGGTCCGTCGGCGGCATCAGGATCTCCGCGCCCTGCTCGACGGCCCGGCGGTGATGGGCGTCCACGTCGTCCACGACGACGTACGTGCCCGTCGGGCCCGCGCTCTTCATCGCCGTGTCGAACACGCCGCCGCGCCCCTTCGAGCCGAGCATCACCACGCCGTTGCCGTACACCAGTTCGGCGTGCAGGACCACGCCGCCCTCGCCCTCGTACACCGTCAGCTCCGAGAAGCCGAACGCCTCCGTGAGCTGCCGGATCGCCGCCTTCGCGTCGCTGTACAGCACCGTCGGGCAGATGCTGGGACGCCCGCTGACCACTCCTGCCATGCCGACCACTCCCTGGGTTTTCCTGCCGGAATGTCACCTGCGGACCAGTCTGGCACCCGCCTCTGACAACGGCCCCGGAAGCCGGAGGAGCCCCCTCAGCGGAACGTGTCGCACCGCCCCATGTCGCCGCTGCTGTACCCCGTGTGGAACCACTGCTGCCGCTGCTGCGCCGACCCGTGCGTCCACGACTCCGGCGTGACCCGCCCCTGGAACCTCTCCTGGATCCGGTCGTCCCCGACGGCGGCAGCCGCGTCGAGGCCGTCCCGGATGTCGGTGTCCGTGAGGTTCGTCATCAGGGGCCGCCCGGTCTTCGGGTCCTTCGTGGTCGTCGCGTGCCGCGCCCACACCCCCGCGTAGCAGTCCGCCTGGAGTTCGACCTTCACCGCGTTGCTGTTCGCGCCCGTACGCCCGTCCTGCGACCGCCTGAGGGTGCCGAGGAGGTTCTGCACGTGGTGCCCGTACTCGTGCGCGACGACGTACGCCTGGGCGAAGGCCCCGCCGCTCGCCCCGAACTTCGTCCGCAGCTCGTCGAAGAACCCGAGGTCCAGATAGACCTTGCGGTCGCCGGGGCAGTAGAACGGCCCGACGGCCGAGGTGGCCGCCCCGCACGCCGTGTTCACGCGCCCGGTGAACAGCTTGGTCTGCGACGGCGTGTACGTCCCGCCGCGCTCGCGGAACTCGGCGCTCCAGTAGTCCTGCAAGCTGTTGACGACGGCCACGATCCGGCAGTCGTCCTTGGTGTTGGCGTCCCGCCCGCTGTGGCACGTCTGCTGCACCTGGCCCGCCGAGGAGGCGGTCGCGGCCGGCTCGTCGCTCCCCGAGGAGAGGCCGAGCTGATCGGGGCCGACCCCGAGGAAGAGCGCCAGCAGGAGGACGATCACCCCGGCGATCCCGCCGCCCACGGTGGCCCTTCCGCCCGGGATACGGCTCCCGCGCGCGTCCTGCACTTCGGAGGTGTCCAGCGGGGCGTCGTCGTCGAACTGCATGCGCCCAGCCTGCCGTGCGGCCGGGAGCGCCGCACAGTCGGGGTCCCCCGGACGGCGCAACCCACGAGACCGTAAAAGCGCTTGCGGCCCCCCGTTAGACTGACCTCATGGCCATTCTCCTCGCGCATTAGACGACGGGATCGTCCGCAACCCTCGTCCAGCCACCCCATCACGCCCTGGAGTCTGTCCGTGATCTCCGCCTCCGGTATCGAACTGCGCGCCGGTGCCCGCATCCTCATCGAGAGCGCCACGTTCCGCGTCGCCAAGGGCGACCGCATCGGCCTCGTCGGGCGCAACGGCGCCGGGAAGACGACGCTGACGAAGGTCCTGGCCGGCGAGGGCCAGCCCGCCGCGGGGCAGGTCGCCCGCTCCGGCGAGGTCGGCTACCTCCCCCAGGACCCCCGCACCGGCGACCTCGACGTCCTCGCCCGCGACCGCATCCTCTCCGCGCGCGGACTCGACACCCTGATCCGCAAGATGCGCGAGAACGAACAGCGCATCGCGAACGGCTCGGGCGCCACCCGCGAGAAGGCGCTGCGCCAGTACGAGCGCCAGGAGACCGAGTTCCTCACCAAGGGCGGGTACGCCGCCGAGGCCGAGGCCGCGACGATCGCCGCCGCCCTGAACCTCCCCGACCGCGTCCTCGGCCAGCCCCTGCACACGCTCTCCGGCGGTCAGCGCCGCCGCGTGGAGCTGGCCCGCATCCTGTTCTCCGACGCGGACACCCTCCTGCTCGACGAGCCCACGAACCACCTCGACGCCGACTCCATCGTCTGGCTGCGGGACTACCTGAAGACCTACCGCGGCGGCTTCATCGTCATCTCCCACGACGTGGACCTCGTCGAGACGGTCGTCAACAAGGTGTTCTACCTGGACGCCAACCGCGCCCAGATCGACGTCTACAACATGGGCTGGAAGCTCTACCAGCAGCAGCGCGAGGCCGACGAGAAGCGGCGCAAGCGCGAGCGGCAGAACGCCGAGAAGAAGGCCGCCGCGCTCAACGCGCAGGCCGACAAGATGCGCGCCAAGGCCACCAAGACGGTCGCCGCGCAGAACATGGCCCGCCGCGCGGACAAGCTGCTGTCCGGCCTGGAGGCCGTCCGCGTCTCCGACAAGGTCGCCAAGCTCCGTTTCCCCGAGCCCGCGCCCTGCGGCAAGACGCCGCTGATGGCGGAGGGCCTGTCGAAGTCGTACGGCTCCCTGGAGATCTTCACGGACGTCGACCTCGCCATCGACAAGGGCTCCCGCGTCGTCATCCTCGGCCTCAACGGCGCGGGCAAGACGACGCTGCTGCGCCTCCTCGGCGGCGTCGAGACACCCGACACCGGCGAGGTCGTCCCCGGGCACGGCCTCAAGCTCGGCTACTACGCGCAGGAGCACGAGACGCTGGACCCGGAGCGCACTGTCCTGGAGAACATGCGCTCTTCCGCGCCCGACCTGGACCTCGTCGAGGTCCGCAAGACGCTCGGTTCGTTCCTGTTCTCCGGGGACGACGTCGACAAGCCGGCCGGCGTGCTCTCCGGTGGCGAGAAGACCCGGCTCGCGCTCGCGACGCTCGTCGTCTCCTCGGCGAACGTCCTGCTGCTCGACGAGCCGACGAACAACCTCGACCCGGCCTCCCGCGAGGAGATCCTCGGCGCGCTGCGCACCTACAAGGGCGCCGTCGTCCTCGTCACGCACGACGAGGGCGCGGTGGAGGCGCTCCAGCCCGAGCGGATCATCCTGCTGCCCGACGGCGTCGAGGACCTGTGGGGCGCGGACTACGCGGATCTCGTCGCCCTGGCTTGATCGAATGGATGATCCACTGAGTATGGATCATTCGGCCTACCGGTGATCCATCATCTGTGTGAGATCTCCTCGTATCGAGGTGTGTCCGTTCCGCTTTTCACGGCCGATCCCTTTGTCGACAAGCGTCGTCGGGGGGTCGGCCGTCGTGTCTCTCTGACCTGCGTGTTCACGCAAAGTGGTGTTCGACCCGACGGACGTCGCAGTGCGGAATCCCCGCTTCCGATTGTGGGGACGTGCTCCTGTCGTCAAAACCCTCGTCCACCGACCTTGCCGAATGGGTGGCCAGGAAGCCCGGAAGGGGTGATCATGAGGGGACCAAGAGCGCACTTCCCATGAGGAGGCACGGGTGGCCGAGACTCTGAAGAAGGGCAGCCGGGTGACCGGCGCCGCGCGCGACAAGCTCGCGGCAGACCTGAAGAAAAAGTACGACTCCGGTGCGAGTATCCGGGCGCTGGCCGAAGAGACCGGCCGCTCGTATGGCTTCGTGCACCGGATGCTCAGCGAGTCGGGCGTCACGCTCCGTGGGCGTGGCGGTGCGACCCGCGGCAAGAAGGCCGCCTCGTCCTGAGGCCGGGCGGCCATCGTCTTCGATGGTGGCCACCCGGTCGGCGTATCGATCGACCGGGTGGTTACTGTGCAGTCACTTACGTTCAACTGAGGTGACCGCACCCATCGGAGGCGCCCCATGGCTTCGCTCGCACCGGCACTCGACAAGCACGGCGTACGGCTCACCGTCGAGGACGCGCTCGCGACGGTGACGCTGACCAACCCGGCCAAGCGCAATGCGCAGAGCCCCGCGATGTGGCGGGCGCTCGCCGAGGCCGGGCGGGCACTGCCGGGCTCCGTCCGGGTCGTCGTGCTGCGGGGCGAGGGCCAGTCCTTCTCCGCCGGGCTCGACCGGCAGATGTTCACGCCCGAGGGCATCGAGGGCGAACCGTCCTTCATCGACCTCGCGCGCAGCGGTGACGCCGAACTCGACGACGCCATCGCCGGGTTCCAGGAGGGCTTCACCTGGTGGCGGCGCAGCGACGTCGTCTCGATCGCCGCCGTCCAGGGCCACGCCATCGGCGCGGGCTTCCAGCTCGCTCTCGCCTGTGACCTGCGCGTCGTCGCCGACGACGTGCAGTTCGCCATGCGCGAGACCAGCCTCGGCCTCGTCCCCGACCTCACCGGCACCCACCCCCTGGTCTCCCTCGTCGGCTACGGCCGCGCCGCCGAGATCTGCCTCACCGGCCGCTACGTCCACGCCGAGGAGGCCCTCCGCATCGGCCTCGCCAACACGGTCGTCCCCGCGGGTGACCTCGACACGGCCGTCGAAACCCTCACGGCCGCCCTCCTCTCCGCCCCCCGCGACGCCGTCGTCGAGACCAAGGCGCTCCTCCAGGGCGCCGCCGGCCGCTCCTACGACGACCAGCGCGCCGCCGAACGCGCGGCCCAGGCGCGGCGGCTGAAGGACCTGGCGGGGCTGGGGGAGTAGCGCACCGGCGCCTCAGCCCACGGCGATCACCAGCACCGCCGCCGTAGGGCTCCCCGGCAGCCGCTGGACCGCCGCGCGGGCCTCCCTGGCCACCTCCAGGGTGCGCAGGTCCGCGCGGACGGCGATCTCCACGCGCGCGTGGAGGTCCGGCAGCGACTGGTGGCCGTCCCGTTCCTCGACGTGGAGGGACCCGCCCAGCACCCCCGTCACCCCGGCGAGCGCGTCGTCCGCAGGACCCGACCAGGCAGGGAGCGGGACGGGGGTGTCCTCGGGGGCGTCCTCCGGCAGCAGTTCCGTCACCCGCAGGTCGATCTCCGTCACGACCAGGCCGATCCCCTCGGCCGCGCTCCGCGCGAGGGCGGCACGCAGGCGCGCGGCGGCCGTCGGCAAGGGCTCTGCGGGGAGGGCCGAGAAGTCGGCGGAGAGCCTCAGGGGACCCGGAGGGAGGGCGCTCGGGGGTGGCGGGACGACGGGGGCGGGGGCGTTCTCGGGCGCGGTGAGCGCCAGCCGCAGGGGGCCCAGACGGACGCCCCGGACGTGTCCCGTCACCGCCCGCCGCAGGGCCGTGTCCGCCGCGCTCTCCGCGATCCAGCAGCCGTCGCGAGGGCCGCCGAGGGGGAGATACCTGCCGAGTCCGAGGTGCTGTCGGACCGTGTGCCGCCAGTGCTGCTCCGCAGTCATTCCTCCAGCCTGCCGCATCCCTGGAGCGCCACGGGGAAACCGCGCTTACGGTGGGTCTCGTCGAGGAGGCCGACCGGAAGGGACCTACGGACCATGACGGACACGACACACAACCCCGTCGGCGAGAGTGACCAGGCGGCGCGCAAGGCCGTCAAACGCGGTGGCGGCGACCCCGCGACCAGGGGACGGACGACGATCGCGGACGGCGTCGTCGAGAAGATCGCGGGGCTCGCGGCACGGGACGTCGTCGGCGTGCACGCCATGGGCAGCGGCCTCAGCCGCACCTTCGGCGCCGTCCGCGACCGCGTCCCCGGCAGCTCCAAGTCCGTCTCGCGCGGCGTGAAGGCGGAGGTCGGCGAGGTGCAGACCGCGCTGGACCTGGAGATCGTCGTCGACTACGGCGTCTCCATCGCCGACGTCGCCCGCGCGGTGCGCGAGAACGTGATCGCCGCCGTCGAGCGGATGACCGGTCTGGAGGTCGTCGAGGTCAACATCGCGGTCAGCGACGTGAAGCTCCCGGACGAGGAGGACGACGAGCAGGAACCGCGGATCCAGTGAAGCCGGCTCCAGCGACAGCGACGCGGAGGGACGACAGATGAGCAGAGCCGTGATCGGCATGATCGCCGGCATGGCGCTGGGCTTCGCCGGGTACTTCGGCGGGTTCGGCGCCTTCCTCCTGGTGGCCGCTCTCGGCGCCATCGGGTTCGTCGTCGGCCGGTTCCTGGAGGGGGACCTGGACCTCGGCGACTTCCTGCGCTCGCGTGACGACCGGCGCCGATGACGTCCACCGTCGCGCCGGGGGACCGCGGGGCGACCCGGATCGCCGACCGGGTGGTCGCGAAGATCGCCTCCCAGGCGGCCCGCGAGGCCCTCGGCCCCCTCCCGCCCGACGCGGCGCCCCCGCACGCCATGGTCGTCGTTTCGCACGACCACGCGCGCGTGCGCGTCTTCCTCGAACTCGGCTACCCCACCGACATCGGCGCGCGCTGCCGCGAGGTGCGTCGAAACGTGGCCGAGCGGGTACGCGCGTTGGTGGGGACGGACGTACGGGACGTCGCCGTCACCGTCGAACGGCTCCACCCAGCGAGGCACACGGGAGGACGCGATGAGTGAACCCCGAGGCAGTGAAGGAACGACCCAGCGGCTGCCGGTGGTCCTGGAGAAGGAGCCGCAGGACACGGGTGCGCACCGCTTCTGGTCCACCCGCCGCACCCCGGCCGCCCTCACGGCCGTCCTCGTCCTGGCGGCGTCCGGCGCGCTCCTGTACGACGTCGCCGCCGTCCGCGCCGACCGGCCCGCGATGCGCTGGCGCCGCGAACTGGCCCACCAGCTCGCCCAGCGGCCCCTGGACGACACCTGGGTGCTCACCGGGGCGGGCGTCGCCGTCGCCCTCGGCGCGCTGCTCCTGCTCCTGGCCGTGGCCCCGGGGCACCGGGACGTCCTGCCGATGCGCAGGGCGCACCCGGACGTCCGCGCGGGGCTGCACCGCGATGCCGCCGCCCTCGTCCTGCGCGACCGCGCGATCGAGGTGTCCGGCGTCCAGTCCGCCCACGTACGGATGGGACGGCGCCGTATCGACGTCCGCGCGGTGTCGCACTTCCGGGACCTGGACGACGTCCACGAGGACCTGTCGGCGACCCTCGGGGTCGCCCTCGACGGCCTCGGCCTGGCGCACCCCCCGGCGCTGACGGTCCACGTCCGCCGCCCCGCGCAGAAGAAGGGCTGACCCCGATGCTCCGCACCGTCAACCGCGTCCTGCTCGGCCTCACCGGTCTCGCCCTGCTCGCCCTCGGCGGCTCGGTCCTCGCGACCGGCCTCGGCGCGAAGTGGTGGCACCGCGACCGCCACGACGTCCTCCTGACGGCGGCCCGGCGCACCCGGTGGCGTGACGACAACTGGTGGTGGCCGACCGTCATCGGGGTGCTCGCCGTGCTGGTGCTGCTCGCCCTGTGGTGGCTGACGGCGAACCTGCGGCGCCGGCGCCTGGGCGAGATCCTCGTCGACACCGGCGACGGCGAGTCGGCCCTCCTGAGGGGCAGCGCCCTGGAGAACGTCCTCGCCACCGAGACGGCCCACCTCGAAGGCGTCGCCCACGCACGCGTGCACCTCACCGGACGCCGGGACGCCCCTCAGACGCAGGTCCACCTGAGAGTGGAACCCCACGCGGCCCCGGGCGAGGCCCTGAGGCGCTTCATCGCCGAATCACTCACCCACGCACGGGACTCGGCCGCCCTGAAGGCGCTTCCGGCGGAGGTACGGATGCGGGCGAGGAAGCACCGGGCGGAACGGGTCAGCTGACGCGCGGAGGCCGACGTTCAGAACCCGTGCCGCATCCCGCCGTCCACCGGCACCATGATCCCCGTCAGGTACGAGGCCGCCGGTGACAGCAGGAACGCCCCGGTGCGCCCGAACTCCTCGGGGCGCCCGTAGCGCCGCAGCGGGATCCGCGCCTCGTGCGCGGCGCGCGTCGCCTCCGGGTCGGCGGACATGCCGTCCAGCTCGCGCACCCGGTCCGTGTCGATACGGGCGGGCAGCAGGCCGACGACGCGGATGCCCCGGGGGCCCAGTTCGTCCGCGAGGGACTTCGCGAACCCGGCGAGCCCCGGCCGCAGCCCGTTGGAGATCGTCAGCCCGGGGATCGGCTCGTGGACGGACCCGGACAGCACGAACCCGATGACGCCGCCCTCCTCCAGCTCGGCCGCAGCCGCGCGCGCGAGGCGTACCGCGCCGAGGAACACCGACTCGAACGCAGCCTCCCACTGCGCGTCCGTGTTGTCCGCGACGAACCCCGGCGGCGGACCGCCCACGCTGACGAGGATCCCGTCGAACCCGCCGAACGCCTCCCGCGCGGCGGCGACGAGCCGGCCCGGCGCCTCGGGGTCGGCGTTGTCGACGGCGACCCCGACGGCGTCACCCCCGAGTTCCCGCGCCGCCTCGGCGACCCGCTCGGCGTCCCGCCCGGAGACGACCACCTTCGCGCCGTCCGCCAGCAGCTCGCGCGCGACCGCGTTGCCGAGCCCGCGCGTGGCCCCGGTGACGACGTACACCCGGTCCTTCAGTCCAAGATCCATGGCCCCTATCCTGCCTCCTCGCCGCCGAACAGGGCGAGGGCCGAGGTGACCAGCCCGATATGGCTGAACGCCTGCGGGAAGTTGCCGAGCTGACGGCCGGCGGCGGGGTCGTACTCCTCGGCGAGCAGACCGACGTCGTTGACGAGGCCCACGAGCCGCTCGAACAGGGCGAGCGCCTCCTCGCGGCGGCCGGTCAGGCGCAGGGCGTCGACGAGCCAGAACGAGCAGACCAGGAACGTCCCCTCGGAGCCGGGGAGGCCGTCGACGGTCGCGGTGTCGGTGCTGTAGCGGTGCAGCAGGCCCTCGTGGCCCAGCTCCGCGCGGACCGCGTCGACCGTGCCGATCACGCGCGGGTCGTCGCCGGGGAGGAAACCCACGCGCGGGATCAGCAGGAGCGAGGCGTCGAGCTCGGCCGACCCGTAGGACTGCGTGAAGGTGTTGCGGGCCGCGTCGTAGCCGCGCTCGCACACCTCCCGGTGCACGGTGTCACGCAGCTCGCGCCAGCCGTCGAGGTCGCCGCGCAGCTTCGGGTGGGACTCCAGGGCGCGCACCGCGCGGTCGGCGGCGACCCACACCATCACCTTCGAGTGCGTGAAGTGCCGCCGCCCGCCCCGCACTTCCCACAGCCCCTCGTCGGGCTGCCGCCAGTTCTCGCGCAGCCACTCCATCAGCGACCGCTGCAACGCCCACACGTGCGGGCGCGCGGGGAGCCCCGCGTCGCGGGCCAGCGCCAGGCAGTCCATGACCTCGCCGTACACGTCCAGCTGGAGCTGGCGGACGGCGCCGTTGCCGATGCGGACGGGGCGCGAGGCCTCGTAGCCGGACAGCCACGGCAGCTCCAGTTCCGGCAGCCGGCGCTCGCCCGCCACGCCGTACATGATCTGGAGGTCCGCCGGGTCGCCCGCGACCGCGCGCAGCAGCCAGCGGTGCCACGCCTCGGCCTCCTCGTGGTAGCCGGCGGACAGCAGGGCGTCCAGGGTGAGTGTCGAGTCGCGCAGCCAGCAGTGCCGGTAGTCCCAGTTCCGCACGCCGCCCGGCTCCTCCGGCAGAGAGGTGGTGACCGCGGCGACGATCCCGCCCGTCGGCGCGTACGTCAGCGCCTTCAGCGTGATCAGGGAACGGGTCACGGCGGCCCTGTACGGCCCCTTGTAGCGGCAACGGGCCGCCCAGGCGCCCCAGTCCTCCAACGACGCCGCGAGAGCCTCGTACGGGTCCACACGGGCCGGATGCGGTTCGTGCGAGGGGTGCCAGGTGAGGACGAACGCCACCCGCTCGCCCTCGGCGACCTCGAACTCCGAGTGCGTCCCGAAGTCCTCCCCCCACGTGCGCACCAGAGGCTCACTGCGCAGCCACGCCGAGTCGGGACCCGCGACGGCGACCCGGTGACCGTCCGAGCGGCGCATCCACGGCACGATCGCCCCGTAGTCGAACCGCAGCCGCAGCGTGCTCCGCACCGTCACCCGGCCCCGCAGCCCCTCCACGATCCGCACCAGATCCGGCGCCCGGTCCCGCTGCGGCATCAGATCCGTCACCCGGACGGCGCCGTCCCCCGTCTCCCACTCCGTGTCCAGCACCAGCGTGTCCCCCCGGTACGACCGCCGGGTGCACGCCCCCTCCACCCCCTTCGGCGCGATCCTCCAGTGCCCGTTCTCCTCGTCCCCCAACAGCCTGGCGAAACAGGCCCCCGAGTCGAAACGCGGCAGACAGAGCCAGTCGACAGACCCGTCCCGGCC
Organism: Streptomyces sp. S6; assembly: GCF_054880855.1. Taxonomy (NCBI): domain Bacteria; kingdom Bacillati; phylum Actinomycetota; class Actinomycetes; order Kitasatosporales; family Streptomycetaceae; genus Streptomyces; species Streptomyces sp. S6. The sequence goes on from NZ_JBTYMC010000173.1 coordinate 10,710, forward strand.
GATCAGGGCAGCGGTCTGCTCGTCGCCCACGACGGCGTAGTCCTCGATACGCGAGTGCATGAATGACCGGTTTCCCGGAGGGGGCGACGGCAATCAGGGGGCGCTCGGGCGGGTCAAGGGGTGGGTGGGGGAGGGGCGGCTTCTCGGAGGTGCACCACCGCGCGCGTGCGAGGGCTTACGCCTCGCTGCCCGCCCGCCGGGGCGCTCGGCTGTCGCAGCGTGCGGGTCACGCCGGGTGGCAGTCCTCCCCGGCACGCGATCGGGTGCGGCTGTCACGCACGCGCGCGCCGGTCACACCGTCGCCGGTTCCGGTTTCTCCGGGGCGTCGGTGGTGTTCGGCTGTGCCGCCTTCTCCGCGCGGTCGCGGAGTTCGCGGCGGACGAGGACGAACCAGCCGAAGGGGACGCCGGCGGCGAAGAGCCACCACTGGATGGCGTAGGCGTAGTTGAGGGCGGCGTTCTCGTCGCCGGGTTTGCCGATCAGTTCGGGGGTGCCGGCCTGGGGCTCGGGGGCGGTGAGGACCAGGTAGCCGCCCAGGACCGAGGCGTGCAGGCGGGACGCCTCCTGAGCGCTGCTGATCAGCATGATCTGCCGGTCGGGCAGCCCCTTGAGGTTCTTGATACCGCTGGCAGCGGTCGTCTCGTCCGGCATGAGCCGGCCGGTGACGGTGACCTGCCCGGCGGGCGGCGCCGGGATCTTCGGGAACGCCGTCTGACTGATGCCGTCCGCGGGGATCCAGCCCCGGTTGACCAGGACGACCTTCCCGTCCGCCAGCACCAGCGGCGTCAGGACGTGGAACCCGACCTCGTCGTCCGCGTTCACCCGGCGGCGGACGACGACCTCGCGCGCGGTGTCGAACCGGCCGACCGCCGTCACCGAGTGGTACCGCTCCGCGCGGGTGACGGCGTGCCCCGGGGACGTCAGTTTCTCCACCGGCACCGGATCCGCGCGCAGCGCGCTCGCCACCAGCTCGTTGCGGGCGTGCCGCATCTCGTACCGGTGCATCTGCCAGATGCCCAGCCGGATCATCGTAGGGATGAGGACGAGGGCGACCAGCGTGAGGATCACCCACTGCCGGGACAACAGGAAGCGGTACACCCCACGACGGTACAACCCGCCCCCCGGCAGGCCCCCGGCAGGGTCAGGGCCTGTCGGCGTCCGCCGCCTCCACATCACGCAGGAGCTGACCGAAAGCGGCCTCGTCGACCACCGGCGTCCCGAACTGCCGGGCCTTGACGACCTTCGACGTGCCCGAGTCGGGGTCGTTGGTCACCAGGAGGCTCGTGAGCCGGGAGATGCTCGTGGAGACGTGCAGACCGGCCTCCACCGCGCGGTCCTCCAGGAGATCCCGCTCGGTCGACGTGTCACCCGAGAACGCGACCCGCATGCCCTGCTTCAACGGCTTGCCGTCCTCGAACCGGCCCGGGTTCGGGTACGGGCACGCGGGCCGCTTGCGGGACGGCCGCCAGCTCGACGGCTGCCCGTAGCCGCCGCCCTGCCGCCCGATCCACGGGGACGACGACGCAGACGCCCCCGGCGCGGGCCGGTCCTGCCACTCCGTCAGCGGACGGCACTCGTGCAACGGCAGCCGCACCCCGCGCGAGGCAGCGGCCCGCAGACTCGGCCGGAACGCCTCCGCGAGCACCCGCGCGTCGTCCAGCGCGTGGTGCGCGCGCTGCTGCACGACACCGAAGTGCGCGGCCAGCGTCTCCAGCTTGTGGTTGGGCAGCGGCAGCGCCAGCTCCTTGCTCAGCGCGATCGTGCACAGCCGCTGCCGCACCGGCGCCCGGCCCTGCGCGCGTGCGTACTCCCGGGCGATCATCTGCCAGTCGAACACCGCGTTGTGCGCGACGAGCACCCGCCCGTCGAGGCGCCGCGAGAACTCCTCCGCGACCTCCGTGAAGAGCGGCGCCCCTTCGAGGACGTCGCTCGTCAGACCGTGGATCCACACCGGCCCCGGGTCGCGCTCCGGGTTGACCAGCGTGTACCAGTGGTCCTCGACCTCCCCGCGCGCGTCCAGCCGGTAGACCGCCGCGGACACTATCCGGTCGTCCCGGGCGAGCCCGGTGGTCTCCACGTCGACCACCGCGTACCCCTGCGGGTACGCGTCGGGCCAATCGGTGGGCGACGAGGCGGTGAGCGTACGGTCTTCGAGCATGGTCCCTGAGGATACGGGCCCGCACCGACAGCCCCGCCCCCTCACCCCGGCCCTCACCCCAGGGCGGCCACCAGATCCCCCGCCGCGAGCGGCGTCAGCCCCGCCCCGTCGACCGGCCCCGGCAGCAGCCGGTACACCTCGCCGCTCGCCCCCTCCGGCGCCACCCCGCCGTGCACCAGACCGAGCAACACCCGCTTCTTCGCGGCCAGTTGAGACGCCGCCGCGTCCGCGTCCAGGGCCGGTTCCTGACGGTCCGGCGCGTCCAGCGCGCGCACCCGCGCGGCGAACCCCACCGCCGGCTCCCCGTCCCGGCGCCGGTAGTGCCACAGCTCGTCGAGCGCTCCCGGCACCGGCGCACGCCGGATCACCGTCACCTCAGGCGCACGCGCACACGCGTGCCACACCGTCAGGTCCCACAGCGTCGACCGCCCCGACGCGAAGTACCGGTGCAGATCCCGCCCCGCCCGCCCCAGCGCCCGCGAGTGCCGCCGGACACTGTGGAACCCCTCGGAGCCCGACAGGTGCAGATCCACCCACAGGAACGTCCGCTCCCGCAGGTCCACCAGCATCGGCACATGGATACGGGAGTTCCCGACGAGGTCGTACCGCTGACGCACCGTCCGGGGGTCGTACGACGCGTCGCGCGCCTCCTCGGACGCCGACGGCAGCGTCATGAACCCCGAGAAGGCGTTTAGGAGCCGCTCGAAGGGGACGTTGCCGAAGCTGAACACCACCGGCAGCGCGTACCGCACGCCGTGCGCGCCCAGCGCGGCCACGTCCAGGTCGACGTACTCCGTGGCCCCGTCCGGCGCCGGAGCGGACGTCAGGTCCCCGGAGTGCACCGCCCAGCGCTCGCCGTGGACGAGGCGCGTGTAGTCGCACAGGCCGATGTACTCCCAGTCCTCGTCGAACAGGGCGACCGACAGATCGAGGTCCACGCGCGTGCGTGCGGGCTGCGTCCAGTGCAGGAACAGCCGCAGGACCTCACCGCGCGGCAGCCGCTGCGTGCTCCCGCGCGGCACCGACACCAGCGCCTTGACATCCGCCCGCTCGGTCGCCGGTACGGCGAGCCCGGCCAGCGCCGAGTCCACCACCGCGAGCTCCACGCGCGGGGCCGACGCGAGCCGCCG
>NZ_JBTYMC010000174.1:0-13909 GCF_054880855.1 Streptomyces sp. S6
CGGACTTGGGGCCCTCCGGGGAGGCGCCGGGGCCCACGTCGTAGCGCCGCTCCTCGGGGCGGGGCTTCTTCGGCCGGCCGCCCTGGTTGTCGTCGCGGTTGTTGCCGGCGCCGCGGTAGTTGCCCCGGCCGCCGCTGTTCCCGCCGCGGCTGCCGCTGTTGCCACCACGGCTCCCGCCGTTGTTTCCGCCGCTGTTCCTGCCGCTGCTGCTTCGCATCAAAGTTCCGTCTTGTCGTCTGCGTCCTCGGAATCCGGAGCGTCCGGATCGAACGACGGGACCCCTTCCAGCGTCTCGGCCTCGATCGCCTCCGCCTCCGGGAGGAAGGGCGCGAGTTCCGGAAGCTCGTCCAGACCGCGCAGGCCCATCCGCTCCAGGAAGTAGTTCGTCGTCACATACAGGATCGCACCTGTTTCGGGTTCCGCGCCCGCTTCCTCGACCAGCCCCCGCTGCAACAGGGTGCGCATCACACCGTCGCAGTTCACCCCGCGCACCGCCGAGACCCGGCTGCGGCTGACCGGCTGCCGGTAGGCGACGACCGCGAGGGTCTCCAGCGCCGCCTGGGTGAGGCGGGCCTGCTGGCCGTCCAGGACGAAGCCCTCGACGGCCGCGGAGTAGGCGGGCCGCGTGTAGTACCGCCACCCCCCGGCGACGGCCCGCAGCTCGAACCCCCTGCCCTGTGCCGTGTACTCGTCGGCCAGCTCCCGAAGCGCGTCCGCGATCTGCCGCCGGGGCCGCTGGAGGACCTTCGCGAGGTGCTCCTCGGTCGCCGGTTCGTCGACGACCATCAGCACGGCCTCCAGAGCGGGCTTCAGCTCCAGCTCCACGACGTCTCCGCTCACCCCTGCTCCTCCGTGGTCTCCCTCAGCCGGTCGAACTCGTCCGTCACCGTCGCCCCCGCCTCCCCGCCGCTCCACCGCACGACCAGTTCCCCGAGCGCCGTCTCCTGGTCCAGCTCGACCGCCTTGTCCCGGTACAGCTCCAGGAGGGCGAGGAAGCGGGCGACGACGGTGAGGGTGTCGTCCGTGTCGTCGCACAGGACGCGGAAGCTGGCCTCGCCGAGTTCCTTCAGCCGGGTGACGACGACCTGTGCCTGTTCCTGGACGCTGACGAGGGGCGCGTGGATGTGGTCGACGTACACCTGGGGCTTCGGCCTCGGCTGCATCGCCTTGACCGCGAGCTTCGCGAACCCCTCCGCGCCGATGCTGAGGACGACCTCGGGCAGCAGCTCGGCGTGATGCGCTTCGAGGCCGACGGTACGGGGGTAGCGGCGGCCCTCGACGTCCAGCCGGTGCTGGAGGATGTCGGCGATCTGTTTGTACGCCCGGTACTGGAGGAGCCGCGCGAACAGCAGGTCCCGCGCCTCCAGGAGCGCGAGGTCGGCCTCGTCCTCGACCTCGGCGGCGGGCAGCAGGCGGGCCGCCTTGAGGTCGAGGAGCGTGGCGGCGACGACGAGGAACTCGGTCGTCTGGTCGAGGTCCCAGTCCGGGCCCATCGCCCTGATGTGGGCCATGAACTCGTCGGTGACCTTGGAGAGGGCGACCTCCGTGACGTCCAGCTTGTGCTTGGCGATCAGCTGGAGCAGGAGGTCGAAGGGGCCCTCGAAGTTGGCGAGGCGGACTGTGAAGACGCCGTCGGGAGCGGTCTCTCCGGGAGCCGCCGCCTCCGGAACCGGCGCGGGTGCCGGCTCGGCGACAGGATCAGCGGCGGGCTCGGCAGGCGTTTCAGCGACCGACTCCACGTCCGCCCTGGCAGCCGTCGACGCGACCGGTTCGGCAACCGGCTCAGCAACCGGTTCCACACCCGCCTCGGCGTCCGTTCCGACAACCGGCGGCGCGGCCGACTCGGTGACGGGCTCAGCAACCGGTTCCGCACCCGCCCCGCCGACCGCCTCGGCCCCCGGCGAATCGTTCCCGCCCCCCGGCCCCCGGCCCAGCGCACGCCGACGCCCGCCGGAGCCGCCGGCTGCGAGGGGGACGTCGTTCGAGGTCATAGCCACCGAAGGCTACCCCTACCGCCCCTTATCGCCCCCGCAACCGGCGGACGAGAATGCTCGCGTCCCCGCGGCTCTCCAGGTCGGCCAGCACCACGGCCACCGCCTCGCGGACGATGCGGCCCCGGTCGACGGCGAGCCCGTGCTCACCCCGGAGCACCAGACGCGCGTGCTCCAGGTCCATCAGCTCCTCGGCGGAGACGTAGACGGTGATCTTCTCGTCGTGCCGCTCCCGCCCGGAGGGCCGCCGGGCGGCGGCACGATTGCGCTTGCGGGACTCGGCGTCCGAGGCGGCGGAGGCGGCCGAACCGTTCGGACCGGCCGAGCCGGTGACGGCGCCGACGGTGGCAGAACCTTCCTGCGCCCGCCGCACACCGACCCGTTCGCCGCCCCTGCTGCGGGGTTCGCCCCCGTCGCCCGGTTCGGCGTCGGCGGCGACGTGCTCGGCCCCCTCGCCGTCCCCGCCCTGCGCGGGCACCGACGCGGGTGCGTCCTCCGGCGTGGCGGAGACCGCCTCACCGTCGCCCGCCTGCCCTGGCACCCGGCCCTCGCCGGGCCGCCGGGGAGTGGACGGCTGGAGCGCCATGCCCCCTGTCGTACGGAAGAGTTCGTCGGCCCCCGGCAGACTCACTCGGCGTGACACCGGGCGAGCACCTCCCTGGCGAGCTGACGGTAGGCGGCGGCGCCGACGGAGTTGGACGCGTACGTGGTGATCGGCTCGCCCGCGACCGTGGTCTCCGGGAAGCGGACGGTCCGGCCGATCACCGTGTGGTAGACGTGGTCGTCGAACGCCTCGACGACACGCGCGAGCACCTCACGGCTGTGCACGGTGCGCGAGTCGTACATGGTGGCGAGGATGCCGTCCAGCTCCAGCTCGGGGTTGAGGCGCTCCTGGACCTTCTCGATGGTCTCGGTGAGCAGCGCGACACCGCGCAGCGCGAAGAACTCGCACTCCAGCGGGACGATCACCTTGTGGGCGGCCGTCAGCGCGTTGACCGTGAGCAGACCGAGCGAGGGCTGGCAGTCGATGACGATGTAGTCGTAGTCGTCCATCAGCGGCTTCAGCGCCCGCTGGAGGGTCGACTCGCGAGCGACCTCGCTGACGAGTTGCACTTCCGCGGCCGAGAGGTCGATGTTGCTCGGCAGCAGGTCCATGTTGGGGACCGCGGTCTTCAGGAGCACCTCGTCGGCCGACATGCCCCGCTCCATGAGCAGGTTGTAGACCGTGAGGTCGAGCTCCATGGGGTTGACGCCGAGACCCACCGACAGCGCGCCCTGCGGGTCGAAGTCCACGAGCAGTACCCGCCGGCCGTACTCCGCGAGGGCGGCACCCAGGTTGATGGTCGACGTGGTCTTGCCGACGCCGCCCTTCTGGTTGCACATCGCGATGATCGTCGCGGGTCCGTGATCGGTCAGCGGACCCGGGATCGGGAAGTACGGCAGCGGACGTCCGGTCGGGCCGATGCGCTCACGGCGCTGGCGGGCAGCGTCGGGCGCGAGCGTGGCCGCGTACTCGGGGTCGGGCTCGTATTCGGCGTCGGGATCGTAGAAGTGCCCGTCGGGCAGTTCGTCGTAGTCGGCGAAGTGGTTGTGGGGCGCGCCACTTCCGTCGCCGGCCATGGCGTTCACGTGATGGCCATCCATGCTTCGGTGTGCTGTCCGCAGGGTCTGCGGACTCTGGTGGGCTGCGAAGGTGCGCACAGCTACGGAGCCGACAGCCTCGAATCCCTGAGGGCCCTCGGTCCCTACAGGCATTCCTGGTTGACCACCCCCGGGAGAAAATGTCGACTCATTCACAAGTCGTCTTACCTCCTTGGTGACCAGGAAACTTCTAGACAAGGTCAGCGTGGCACCATGCCGACGGTTGGCGACTCTATGGCGTGTCGGCGGTCCGCAGCAACACAATCCACCGGACCCGGTCGGATGTGTCGGCAAAGAAACATCACGCTGTCAAGGGCGTACGACCGTCGCACAGCAGGCTTCACCGGTGCTCGAATCGGTCGAAGAGGTTATCTTCGCCGCGAGTTGACCGAGCATCGCAAAGTGACCATACACACATTGGGCCGGACCTTATGGACAAGGCCCGGCCCGGTGTGCGTCGTTGACGCGTCTTGTTGACGTATCGCCTTTATGAAACGGTGACTTGGTTCCTTGCCGCTGTCACGTACCGCGTGCCCCGGTCAGCCGAGCAGCGACGCCAGTTCGACGTGCTCCAGCCCGTGCGCCTCGGCGACCTCGCGGTAAACGACCTTGCCGTCATGGGTGTTGAGCCCCTTGGCGAGCGCGGGGTCACGGCGCAGCGCCGCCACCCAGCCGTGGTCGGCCAGTTCGACGATGTACGGCAGGGTCGCGTTGGTGAGCGCGTACGTCGAGGTGTTGGGGACCGCGCCGGGCATGTTGGCGACGCAGTAGAACACCGACTCGTGGACGGTGAACGTCGGTTCGGCGTGGGTCGTCGGACGCGAGTCCTCGAAGCAGCCGCCCTGGTCGATCGCGATGTCGACAAGAACACTTCCCGGCTTCATGCGGGCCACCAGCTCGTTGGTGACCAGCTTCGGCGCCTTGGCGCCCGGGATGAGGACGGCGCCGATGACGAGGTCGGCGTCCAGGACGGCCTTCTCCAGCTCGAAGGAGTTGGACATGATCGCCCGCACCTTGGTGCCGAACACCTTGTCGGCCTCGCGGAGCTTGTTGATGTCCCGGTCGAGCAGGGTGACGTGGAAGCCCATGCCGATCGCGATCTGGGTGGCGTTCCAGCCGGAGACCCCGCCGCCGATGACGACGGCCTTGGCGGGCTGCGTACCGGGCACCCCGCCGGGCAGGACACCGCGCCCGCCGGCCGAGCGCATCAGGTGGTAGGCGCCGACCTGCGGGGCGAGCCGGCCCGCGACCTCGGACATGGGTGCGAGCAACGGCAGCGCGCGCCCCGGGAGTTCGACCGTCTCGTAGGCGATCGCGGTGGTGCCGGAGGCGACGAGCGCGTCCGTGCACTCCTTGGACGCGGCGAGGTGCAGGTAGGTGAAGAGCGTCTGGTCCTTGCGCAGCCGGTGATACTCCTCGGCGACCGGCTCCTTGACCTTGAGCAGCAGGTCGGCGGTGGCCCAGACCTCGTCGGCGGTCTCCAGGATCGCGGCGCCGGCCGCGACGTACTCCTCGTCCGGGATCGAGGACCCCACCCCGGCGCCGCGTTCGACGACGACCTGGTGGCCGTGGCGCACCAGTTCGTGGACGCCGGCGGGGGTGATGGCCACCCGGAACTCGTTGTTCTTGACCTCGCGGGGGATGCCGACCTTCACGTCGATCACGGTCCTCGACTCAGGGGACGTACGCGTATGCGGATACGTCGAGAAATGTCGCACGGCAGCGCGACAGAGCCAGTCTAATGAAGGTGTTCCCGGTGTCTAGCCTTTCAAAGCATCAATCTTCAGCCGAAGCGCTACGGATTTCGTAGGCGTTAGCTCCGTGTTCCGCCTCGGAATCACGGCCGGTCCCCTTCTCGGCCAGCATCCGGTCGGCCGCCGCCCGGTGCACCCGGGCCGCCGCCGGGTCCCCGAGGTGCTCCAGTGTGTCCGCGAGCCGCAGCTGGAGCGCGGCCTGGAGGCGCTCGTCCTCCGCGCGCCGCGCCCACTCCACCGCCTCCTGGCAGGTCCGCAGCGATTCCTCCGGACGTCCGGCGTACTCCTGCACCCGGGCCAGTTCGCTCAGCGCCCGCGCGTGCGCCCCCACGTCACCGTTCTTGCGGTGTCCCGCGGCCGACGCGCGCCATCCCCGCTGGGCCTCGCCGTACCGGCCCGCGTACGTCTGGGCGGTGGCGATCCGGCCGTACAGCCGGGCGGCGTCGGCGCGTTCGTCGCGGGCGAGGCGCTGGGCGAGGGCACGGCCGTACCAGTCGGCGGCCCGTTCGTAGTCCCCGAGTTCGAGGTGGGCGCCGCCGATCGACTCCATCGCGCGCCCGGTCGCGTACGGGTCGTTCGCCTCCCGCCCGGCGTCCAGCGCGGCCCGGTAGCGGACCAGCGCCTCTTCGGTGCGGCCGGTGCGGGCGTCGACGTCGGCGAGGTTGAGCAGGGCGGCGGCGCGCTCGCGGGGCAGGTCGCGGCGTTCGGCGACGTCGAGGACGAGGCCGTGGATGCCGTAGAGGTCGGGGGCGGCGGCCCGGGTGCCGAAGTGGGCGACCATCGCGCGCACGAACTGGGACATCAACCGGCGGGCCAGGGTGTCCAGTTCACCGTCCGCGACGGCGAGGCGGGCGGCGGCGAGCAGGGCCGGGCGGCGCAGCCTCAGCCAGTCCCCGGCGGCTCTCCGACTCGGGAAGCGCAGGGCCCGGGGCAGGCCCTGGAGGCGGGCGCGGGCCTGCGGGTTCTCGGGTTCGGTGATCGCCCGGCAGGACTGGAGGAGGCGGACCGTGCGCTCCAGCATGCGGGCGCGGGCCAGGTGCAGTTCGGCGGGGCGGTCGTGGGCCTCGGCGGCGGCCTTCAGCAGGGGGTGCAGACAGCCGGGTACCTCGTACTGCGGGAGCGGGGAACCCACCGCGTGCAGCAGGCCGTGGGCGGCGAGGTCGTCGAGGGTGGTGCGGGCGGCGCCGATCGAGCAGCCGGCCAGCGCGGAGGCGGTGTGCGGGTCGACGAGGCCCGCGGGGGCCAGGCTGAGCAGTCGCAGTATCCGCGCGGCCGGTCCCGGCAGTCCCGCGTGCACCAGCCGGAAGACCCGGCTCAGCGGCGTCCCGTCGTCCCCCTCCGCGTTCAGATGCTTGGCGAGGTCGGCGACGGCGGCCTTGGGGCGGGCCGCGAGCCAGCCCCCGGCGAGGACCAGAGCGGCCGGCTGCCCCTGGCAGACCTCGACGAGCCCTTCCGCCGAACGCGGGTCGACCGTCACCCGCACCGACCCGGTGGACCGGGTCAGCAGCTCCAGCGCCGACTTGGTGTCCAGCCCGCCCAGCGTGCACGGCCGCACGTCCGGGATCCCGGTGAGGGGTCCGGCGGAGACGGCGACGACCAGGCACTCCGGGTTGTCGGGGAGCAGCGCGTCGACGTGTTCGGCGCCGGGGGCGTCGTCCAGCAGGAGCAGGGTGCGGCGGTCGGCGAGGGTGTCGCGCAGGAGGGCGGAGAGGTCGTCCTGGTCGGCTCCCGCGGGGGCCTCGACCTCCAGTTCGGCGAGGAGGTCGCGGGCGGCGCGCTCGACGGGGACGGGGGTGCCGTCCGACTCGGCGAGGCGGGCCCGCAGGACGCCGTCCCGGTAACGGCCCGCCACCTGCCGGACGAGTTCCTCGGCGAGCGCGGTCCGTCCCGAGCCGGGCCGTCCGGCGATGAGCAGGACCCGCGCGCGGGGGGCCTTCTTGCCGACCAGGGTGTTCAGGCCCACGCGCTCGATGTCGGCCCGCAGCTCCTTCAACTCCCTGGTACGGCCCAGGAACTGGCCCTCCGTCGCAGCGTGGCCCGACAGCAGCACGCCGCCCGTCTCCACTGCCTGATCCGCCACGGGCCACGCTCCCGTCTCACACACGCGCAACACCGGCGCGTCCTCTCGGCTCACTCACCGGGAGCCTAGTTCACGCTCTGCAACCTTCCTCGCGGAGCACGACGGTGACGCCCCCTCAGATCCCCTGATCGGATCAGCCGATGGTCACACCGGACGCTTTCGCCGGGTGACCGCAACGGCGTCCGCAGGTGTCTCCGAAGGGAGCGAGGTCCGGTCAGAAACGGTCACGCCTCGAACGGCCGCGCGGGCCAGGCCGCCTCCGCCGGGCGCAGCGCCTCAAGGCCCTCCCCGGCACGCGCCGCCACCAGCGACAGCACGCCGACCACGAGGCAGTTGTTGTGCAGCTCCCCCGCGAGGATCCCCCGGACCAGTTCGTCGACGGGCACGCGCGCGTGCTCCATGTCGGCCTCCTCGTCCTCCACCTCGAAGCGCTGCCCCTCCGCCTCGGAGAGCCCCTGCGCGAGGAAGACCCGGACGGCCTCGTCGCAGCCGCCGGGGGTGGTGTAGACGTCGGTCAGGACGTGCCACCTCTCGGCCTTGACGTGCGCTTCCTCGTACAGCTCGCGCTGCGCCGCGTGCAGCGGGTTCTCCCCGGGGACGTCCAGCAGACCGGCCGGGATCTCCCACAGCTTCTCGCGCACCGGGTGCCGGTACTGCTTGATCAGCAGGACCCGGTCCTCGTCGTCCAGCGCGAGGACGGCGACGGAACCGGGGTGCACCTGGTAGTCGCGGCGGACGACGGAGCCGTCGGGCATGACGACGTCGTCGGTGCGCACGGAGGTCTTCTTGCCCACGAAGGGCGTCTGGGTCTCCCGGATCTCCCACTCCTGCGGGGTGTCCTTGATCGTCATCGCCTTGACCTTTCCGACGTGCGCAAACGAAAACCGGGGCGCCCCCGTTGAGCGGGAGGCGCCCCGGCCACCGTACAACCGGCCGTGTTACTTCGAACTCTTGGCGGCCACCGCCGCCTTCACGAGCCCGGCGAACAGCGGGTGCGGCCGGGTCGGCCGCGAGCGCAGCTCCGGGTGGGCCTGGGTGGCGACCAGGTAGGGGTGGACGTCACGCGGGTACTCGACGTACTCGACGAGCTTGCCGTCCGGGGAGGTGCCGGAGAACAGGATGCCCGCCTTCTTCTCCAGCTCCGCGCGGTAGGAGTTGTTGACCTCGTAGCGGTGGCGGTGCCGCTCCTCGACGTACTCCTTGCCGTCGTACACCTCACGCACGATCGAGCCCTCGGCGAGCTTCGCCGGGTACATGCCGAGCCGCATCGTGCCGCCCATGTCGCCCTCACCGGCGACGATGTCGAGCTGCTCGGCCATCGTCGAGATGACGGGGTGGGCCGTGGCCGCGTCGAACTCCGTGGAGTTGGCGTCCGGGATGTCCGCGAGGTTGCGGGCCGCCTCGATCACGATGCACTGGAGACCCAGGCACAGGCCGAGGAGCGGGACCTTGTTCTCGCGGGCGTACTTGATCGCGCCGACCTTGCCGAGGACACCGCGGTCGCCGAAGCCGCCGGGGATGCAGATGCCGTCCACGTCCGCCAGCTGCGCCGCGGCGCCGGCCGGGGTCTTGCAGTCGTCCGAGGTGACCCACTTGATCTTCACGCGGGCCTTGTTGGCGAACCCGCCCGCGCGCAGCGCCTCGGTGACCGAGAGGTACGCGTCGGGGAGGTCGATGTACTTGCCGACCAGGGCGAGGGTGATCTCGTGGTCGGGGTTGTGGACGCGGTCCAGCAGGTCGTCCCACGTCGTCCAGTCGACGTCGCGGAACGGCAGGTCGAGCTTGCGGACGACGTACGCGTCGAGGCCCTCGCCGTGGACGGTCTTCGGGATGTCGTAGATCGAACGCGCGTCCGGGCAGGCGACGACGGCGGACTCGTCGACGTCGCACATGAGGGAGATCTTGCGCTTGATCGCGGTCGGCACCTCGCGGTCGCAGCGCAGCACGATCGCGTCGGGCTGGATGCCGATGTTGCGCAGCGCGGCCACCGAGTGCTGGGTGGGCTTGGTCTTCAGCTCACCGGACGGGCCGATGTACGGAAGGAGCGAGATGTGGACGACGAACACGTTGTCCCGGCCGACCTCGTGCCGCACCTGGCGGACGGTCTCCAGGAACGGCAGCGACTCGATGTCGCCGACGGTGCCGCCGACCTCCGTGATGACGACGTCGACCTCGTCGGTCGCCATGCGGCGGATGCGGTGCTTGATCTCGTTGGTGATGTGCGGGATGACCTGCACGGTGTCACCGAGGTACTCGCCGCGCCGCTCCTTGGCGATGACCGTGTTGTAGACCTGGCCGGTGGTGACGTTGGCCGAGCCGTCGAGGTCGCGGTCGAGGAAGCGCTCGTAGTGGCCGATGTCCAGGTCGGTCTCGGCGCCGTCGTTCGTGACGAACACCTCGCCGTGCTGGAAGGGGTTCATCGTGCCCGGGTCGACGTTCAGGTAGGGGTCGAGCTTCTGCATCACGACGCGCAGGCCGCGGGCCTTCAGCAGCATGCCGAGGCTGGAGGCGGTCAGGCCCTTGCCGAGCGAGGAGGCGACACCCCCGGTGACGAAGATGTGCTTGGTCGTCGAAGATTTCGGCGTACTGGCCAAGAGGGGGCTCCCGTGGTCGCGGTCTGGGGTCGCTGCGGTTCGGGGGTTTCGGGACCACCGCTCCACGGGCTACCAGCGTATCAGCGCCTCGGAGGGACGGCCTCCGGCCACGCTCCGCGCACACCCGGACACAAGTACTTTGACGAGGATTTCGTGTTCCTTGACGACGCTTTCACCCGCGCTCACCCGTTCGGCGCAGGCGGGTTGGCGGGAGCGGGCCACAGATCATCTACGTGAGCCGTATCCTGCTCAGACACTCGCTGCCGAGTCCGCCGCTGCACCATGGGCACACCCCCGCCTGCGCACCGGAACAACGAAGGCTCGTCAGCTCGTTGAGCGATAAATGGCGTTTTGCCTGAAGGGCGAGACGGCTGGTTTGCTTCACAGCTCAACGACACGCAATACACCGACCCCTTGACCGCAAAAAGCCCCCTTCGCGGGGGTGAGTGGCCGTTCGACTGGAGTTGCACGTGGCCGGGCGCATCGAAGATTACGCACTCATCGGAGACATGCAGACCGCGGCACTGGTCTGCAGAGACGGCACAGTGGACTGGCTGTGTCTGCCGCGCTTCGACTCGCACGCCATCTTCGCGGGCCTGCTCGGCACCGAGGACCACGGCTTCTGGCGCCTGGGCCCCGCACACGCGGCCGACGCCCCGCCGCCGGCCGCCACCCGGCGCACCTACCGCGGTGACTCCCTGATCCTGGAATCCGAGTGGGACACCTCCCGCGGCACGGTCCGGATCACCGACTTCATGCCCCCGCGCGATGGCGCTCCCCAGCTGATCCGCATCGTCGAGGGCGTCTCCGGCCGGGTCCCGATGCGCTCCGCCCTGCGGATGCGGTTCTCCTACGGCCGGATCGTCCCGTGGGTGCACCGCCACGAGGGCCGCACCGTCGCCGTCGCGGGCCCCGACTCGGTGTGGTTCGACACGACCGCACAGACGTACGGCAAGCAGCTGACGACGTACTCGGACTTCACCGTCGCCCCCGGTGACCGCATCGCCTTCACGATCTCCTGGGAACCCTCGCACAAGCAGCCCCCGCCGCTGCCCGAGCCGGAAGCCTCGCTGGAGGCCACCGAGGAGTTCTGGCGCGAGTGGGTCGCCCAGTGCACCTACCACGGCCCCTACCGCGAGGCCGTGATCCGCTCCCTGATCACCCTCAAGGCGCTCACCTACGCCCCCACCGGCGGCATCGTCGCCGCCCCCACGACCTCCCTGCCCGAGGACATCGGGGGCGTGCGCAACTGGGACTACCGCTACACCTGGCTGCGCGACGCCGCCATCACCCTCTCCTCCCTCCTGCGCACCGGCTACCGCGACGAGGCCCGCGCCTGGCGCGAATGGCTCCTGCGCGCCGTCGCCGGCGACCCCGAGAACCTCCAGATCATGTACGGCATCGCCGGCGAACGGGAGCTCGGCGAGGCCGAGTTGGACTGGCTCCCCGGCTACGAGAACTCCGGCCCCGTCCGCGTCGGCAACGGCGCCGCCCACCAGCTCCAGCTCGACGTCTACGGCGAGGTCACCGAGGCCCTCCACCTCGGCCACATGACCGGCCTCGCCCGCAACGACTACGCCTCGTTGTTGCAGCTCAAGCTGATCCGCTACCTGGAGGACCACTGGAACGTCCCCGACGAGGGCATCTGGGAGGTCCGCGGCCCCCGCCGCCACTTCGTCCACTCCAAGGTCATGGCCTGGGTCGCCGTCGACCGCACGATCAAGCTGATCGAATCGGGCGACGCGGACGGTCCCCTGGAGCGCTGGCGCGACCTGCGCGACGACATCCACCGCGACGTCTGCGAAAAGGGCTACGACAAGGAACGCAACACGTTCACGCAGTCCTACGGCTCGAAGGAGCTGGACGCGAGCCTCCTCCTGATCCCCCAGATGGGCTTCCTGCCCCCCGACGACAAACGCGTCATCGGCACCATCGAAGCGATCCAGCGCGAGCTGTCCACCCCCGACGGCTTCATCCTCCGCTACCCCACCTCCGGCGGCGACGAAGGCGTCGACGGCCTCCCCGGCGACGAAGGCGCCTTCCTCGCCTGCTCCTTCTGGATGGCCGACGACCTCGCCATGATCGGCCGCGTCGACGAAGCGAGGAAACTCTTCGAGAAACTCCTCGCCCTCCGCAACGACCTCGGCCTCCTCGCCGAGGAATGGGACCCCCGCCTGAAACGCCAGGTCGGCAACTTCCCCCAGGCCTTCAGCCACGTCCCCCTCATCGACACCGCTCTGCGCTTGACGGCGTCGGGGGCGTACGGGGGCTGAACGGATGCGGAAGGACCAGGTCAGAGCCCGTCTACTCGCCCTCGCCGAGGCCGACGACGCGATCGTGGGCGCCGCCCTCACCGGCTCCCACGCCACCGGTCACACCGACCGGTGGTCCGACCTCGACCTGGTCCTGTCGGTCTCCGGCGACCTCCGGGAGACGCTGGCCGCGTGGACGACCCGCCTGTACGCCGAGTTCGGCGCCCTCCACCACTGGGACCTCCCCCTCCCACCCGGCACCATCCGCGTCTTCCTCCTCCCCGGCCTCGTCGAGGTCGACCTCACCTTCACCCCACCGACCGCCTTCGGCCCCCGCGGCCCGCAATGGCACACCCTCTTCGGCGACACGGCCACGCCGGAACCGTTCGGCGAGCCGGACCCCCAGCACCTGATCGGCCTCGCTTGGCACCATGCCCTGCACGCCCGCACCTGCGTGGAGCGAGGCCGGCCTTGGCAGGCGGAGTACTGGATCGGAGCACTGCGTGCACACCTGATCACACTCACCTGCCTCCGAGAGGGCGTCCCCTCAGCTCATGCGAAGGGAGCGCATCTGGTGGAACTACCGCTGGAGGAGACGCTCGTACGCTCCTTGGACGACGGTGAGGTGCGCAGAGCGTTGGCGGCGGCCGTGGCCCTGCTGGCGGAGGAGGTCGGGCGGTGGGACGTCGGGCTCGGCGGGCGGTTGCGGGCGGCGTTGGAGGCGGTGGCCGGCGGGGAGGTGGACCCCGGTTCCGAGTCGGTGACCGGAGCGGAGACGGAACCCGCGTCGGAGTGAGCAGGCGGCGTCGGTGCTGGTCATAGGCAGGTAGCGTCGCCGTATGGACACCCCTGTCGAAGACACCGGCATCACCGTGCGCCGTGCCCTGGAGCTGCCGGGGTTGCGGAGAGGGCTGCCGGAGGTGCTTGCGGGGGCGGAGGGGCTGGAGAGGGGGGTGCGGTGGGTGCACGCGGGGGAGGTTCCGCACATCGCGTCGTTGCTCAAGGGGGGTGAGCTGCTGCTCACCACCGGGTACGGCCTCGGTACCCGCCCTGCTGACCAGCGCGCGTTCGTCCGCACGCTGGCCGAGCGGGGCATCGCCGCACTGGTGGTCGAACTCGGGCCCCGTTTCACCCGGTTGCCCGCCGCCCTGATCGAGACGGCCCGCGCGACCGGCCTCCCTCTGGTCCAACTCCACCGCGAGGTGGCGTTCGTGACGGTCACCGAGGAGATCCACACGGAGATCGTGAACGGGCACTACGCGCTGTTGCAGCGGGCCGAGGAGGTCCACCGGCGCTGCACCAACGCCCTGCTGGGCGGCGGCGGAATCCCCCAAGTCCTCGGCATCCTCGCGGAGTTCAGCGGCAACCCGGTGTTCCTGGAGACGGTCGGGGGGCGCCTGCTGTACGCGGCCGGGGCGGGACCGGAGGGCGCGGAGGCACTCCAGGTGTGGGAACGGCTGCGGGGCGCCGGCAAGGAGACGCCGTCGGGGACGGTCGTGGTGGAGGTGCCGGGCGGCGCGCTCGGCACGGGTGTGGGCATGTCCGGCGAGACCTCCGGGGCCGGTGCCGACAGCTTGGCGGGCCGGCTCGGCACGGG
>NZ_JBTYMC010000175.1:0-13905 GCF_054880855.1 Streptomyces sp. S6
CCCTCTACTTCCACATCCCGTTCTGCGAAGTCCGCTGCGGCTTCTGCAACCTCTTCACCCGCATCGGCGCCCCCGACGGCCTCACCACCGCCTACCTCGACGCCCTCGAACCTCCCCCGAGATCCGCTCAGCCACCTCCCGCAACCCCCGCACATCCGGCCCGAACCTCAACACCCCCCGGCTCACATTCGGCACCACCCGGGAAACCACGCTCCCGAACACCCGGGGCAGATCGGCGGGAGTGGCCCCCTGAGCCCCCACCCCGGGCGCCAGCAAGGGACCGCCCATGTCGAGGTCGTACGCGGAGAGATCCCCCAGCGTCGCCCCCACGACCGCCCCGAAGGACCCCATCGGCTCCTCCCCGGCGTTCTCGGCCCGAAGGTGCGCCAGCATGGTCGCCCCCACGTTCACCCCGTCGGAACGAACGGCGTGCTGCACCTCCCCGCCCTCGGGGTTGGAGGTGAGGGCGAGCACGAACAACCCGCACCCGTTCTCCCGGGCGAGGGACACGGCGGGCGCGAGGGACCCGTACCCGAGATAGGGCGAGACGGTCAGCGCGTCGGAGAACAGGGGTGAGTCCTTGGCCAGGAACGCCTCGGCGTAGGCGGCCATGGTGGACCCGATGTCCCCCCGCTTGGCGTCCATCACGACCAGCGCCCCGGCGTCCCGGGCTTCGGCGACGGCCTTCTCCAGCACAGCCACCCCCCGGGACCCGAACCGCTCGAAGAACGCGCTCTGCGGCTTCAGCACGGCGACCCGCGAGGCGACCGCCTCGACGACGGTCCGGCTGAACCGCTCCAGCCCGGCGACGTCGTCGTCCAGCCCCCACTCCGCGAGCAGCGAGGCATGCGGGTCGATCCCCACGCACAGCGGCCCGCGCTCGTCCATCGCCCGGCGCAGCCGTGCCCCGAAGGTGCTCATCCCGTCTTCCTCACGTCGGCGCCGACCGCGTCGGCGAGAGTGGCGTACGGACTCGTGCGCAGCCGCGCGGCGAGCCCCTTGTGGAGGGCGCGGTTCCAGAACGGCCCCTGGTAGATGAACGCGCTGTACCCCTGGACGAGCGTCGCGCCCGCGAGGATCCGCTCCCAGACGTCCTCGGCGCTCTCGACACCTCCGACCCCCACGAGGGTGATCCGGTCGCCCACGCGCGCGTACAGGCGCCGCAGGACCTCCAGGGAGCGCGCCTTGAGGGGCGCCCCGGAGAGCCCGCCGGTCTCCTTGACGAGCGCGGGCTCGGACAGCAGCCCGTCACGCGCGATCGTCGTGTTCGTCGCGATGATCCCGTCGAGCCCCAGCTCCACCGCGAGATCGGCGACGGCGTCGACGTCCTCGTCCGCGAGATCCGGCGCGATCTTCACGAGCAGCGGCACGTGCCGTCCGGGAACGACCTTGTCGGCCGCCTCGCGCACGGCGGTGAGAAGCGGTCGCAAGTGATCAACCGCTTGCAGATTCCGCAACCCGGGCGTGTTGGGCGACGACACGTTGACGACGAGGTAGTCGGCGTACGGCGCGAGCCGCTGCGCGGACTTCACGTAGTCCCCGGCGGCCTCCTCCTCGGGGACCACCTTGGTCTTGCCGATGTTGACGCCGACGACGGTCCTGAACACCGCCTCCCGGGAGGCGAGCCGCGCGGCGACGGCCAGCGAGCCGTCGTTGTTGAAGCCCATGCGGTTGATCAGCGCCCGGTCGGCGACGAGCCGGAACAGCCGCTTCTTGGGGTTCCCGGGCTGCGCCTCCCCGGTGACGGTGCCGATCTCGACGTGGTCGAACCCCAGCATCGCCATCCCGTCGACCGCGACGGCGTTCTTGTCGAACCCGGCGGCGAGCCCGAACGGCCCGTGCATCCGCAGCCCGAACGCCTCGGTGCGCAGCTCCTTGTAGCGGGGCGCGAGCGCGGCGGCGACGAAGGTCCGCAGTACGGGCACGCGCACGGCGAGCCGGATCCACCGGAAGGCGAGGTGGTGGGCCTGCTCGGGGTCCATCCGCTGGAAGATCAGTCGGAAGAAAAGCTTGTACATGTCTCCCCATAACGACCATAAGGGCCATAAGGAGGGGGACACCGTTCCCGGTGTCCCCCTGGGTCGCTGCTAGTCCCTGGCCGCGGTCAGATGTTCCGCGTGTTCCTGGAGCGAGCGCACGCCCACTCCCCCGTGGTTGAGCGCGTCGATGCCCTGGACGGCCGCCGCGAGCGCCTGCACGGTCGTCAGGCAGGGCACGGACCGGGCCACGGCCGCCGTGCGGATCTCGTAGCCGTCGAGGCGGCCACCGGTGCCGTACGGGGTGTTGACGATGAGGTCGACCTCGCCGTCGTGGATGAGCTGGACGATGGTCTTCTCGCCGGCGGGGCCCTCGCCCTCGCTGAGCTTGCGGACGACCGTCGCGTTGATCCCGTTGCGCTTGAGGACCTCGGCCGTCCCGGACGTCGCGAGCAGCTCGAAGCCGTGGGCGACGAGTTCCCGCGCCGGGAAGATCATCGAGCGCTTGTCGCGGTTGGCGACGGAGATGAACGCGCGGCCCTTGGTCGGCAGCGGCCCGTACGCGCCGGCCTGCGACTTGGCGTAGGCCGTGCCGAAGACGGAGTCGATGCCCATGACCTCGCCGGTGGAGCGCATCTCCGGGCCGAGGACGGTGTCGACGCCACGCCCCTGGATGTCACGGAACCGCGACCACGGCATGACGGCCTCCTTGACGGAGATCGGCGCGTCGAACGGCAGCTCGCCGCCGTCCCCGGTCGCCGGGAGCAGTCCCTCGGCGCGCAGTTCGGCGACGGTCGCGCCCAGCGAGATCCGCGCGGCGGCCTTCGCGAGCGGCACGGCGGTCGCCTTGGAGGTGAAGGGGACCGTGCGGGACGCGCGCGGGTTGGCCTCCAGGACGTACAGGATGTCCCCGGCCATCGCGAACTGGATGTTGATCAGACCGCGCACACCCACCCCGCGCGCGATGGCCTCCGTGGACGCCCGCAGCCGCTTGATGTCGTGTCCGCCGAGCGTGATCGGGGGCAGCGCGCACGCCGAGTCGCCGGAGTGGATGCCGGCCTCCTCGATGTGCTCCATCACGCCGCCGAGGTAGAGCTCGTGGCCGTCGTACAGCGCGTCGACGTCGATCTCGATGGCGTCGTCGAGGAACCGGTCGACGAGGACCGGCCGCGAGGGGCTGATCTCGGTCGACTCGGCGATGTAGGACTCCAGGCGGGTCTCGTCGTAGACGATCTCCATGCCGCGCCCGCCGAGGACGTACGAGGGGCGGACGAGGACCGGGTAGCCGATCTCGTCGGCGATGGCCTTGGCGCCCGCGAAGGTCGTCGCCGTACCGTGCTTGGGGGCCGGGAGGCCCGCCTCGGCGAGGACCTGCCCGAAGGCGCCCCGGTCCTCGGCCGCGTGGATCGCCTCGGGGGACGTCCCGACGACCGGCACGCCGTTGTCCTTGAGCGCCTGCGCGAGACCCAGCGGCGTCTGCCCGCCGAGCTGCACGACGACGCCCGCGACGGGCCCGGCCTGCGTCTCCGCGTGGACGATCTCCAGGACGTCCTCCAGGGTGAGCGGCTCGAAGTAGAGCCGGTCGGAGGTGTCGTAGTCGGTGGAGACGGTCTCGGGGTTGCAGTTGACCATCACGGTCTCGTACCCGGCGTCGGACAGCGCGAAGGAGGCGTGGACGCACGAGTAGTCGAACTCGATGCCCTGCCCGATGCGGTTGGGCCCGGAGCCGAGGATGATGACGGCCGGCTTCTCGCGCGGGGCGACCTCGGTCTCCTCGTCGTAGGACGAGTAGAAGTACGGCGTCTTCGCGGCGAACTCGGCGGCGCAGGTGTCGACGGTCTTGTAGACCGGCCGCACCCCCAGCGCGTGCCGGACCTCGCGGACGACGTCCTCGCGCAGCCCGCGGATCTCGGCGATCTGCTGGTCGGAGAAACCGTGCCGCTTGGCCTCGGTGAGGAGGTCGGCGTCGAGGCGCTCGGCGGCGGCCAGTTCGTCGGCGGTCTCCTTGATCAGGAAGAGCTGGTCGACGAACCAGGGGTCGATCTTCGTGTACTCGAAGACCTCCTCGGGCGTGGCGCCCGCGCGGATGGCCTCCATGACGGTGTTGATCCGGCCGTCGGTGGGCCGCACCGACTGCGCCAGCAGCGCGTCCTTGTCGCCGACGGGGCCGACGAACGTGAACTGCGAGCCCTTCTTCTCCAGCGACCGCAGCGCCTTCTGGAACGCCTCGGTGAAGTTGCGCCCGATGGCCATCGCCTCGCCGACCGACTTCATGGTCGTCGTCAGCGTCGAGTCGGCCTGCGGGAACTTCTCGAACGCGAACCGGGGCGCCTTGACGACGACGTAGTCGAGCGTCGGCTCGAAGGAAGCCGGCGTCTCCTGCGTGATGTCGTTGGGGATCTCGTCGAGCGTGTAGCCGACGGCGAGCTTCGCGGCGATCTTCGCGATCGGGAAACCGGTCGCCTTGGAGGCCAGCGCCGAGGACCGCGACACACGCGGGTTCATCTCGATGACGATGACCCGGCCGTCCACGGGGTTGATCGCGAACTGGATGTTGCAGCCACCCGTGTCCACGCCGACCTCGCGGATGATCGCGATGCCGATGTCCCGCAGAATCTGATACTCGCGGTCGGTCAGCGTCATCGACGGGGCGACGGTGATGGAGTCACCGGTGTGCACGCCCATCGGGTCGAAGTTCTCGATGGAGCAGACGACCACGACGTTGTCGTGTCTGTCGCGCATCAGCTCCAGCTCGTACTCCTTCCAGCCGAGGATCGACTCCTCCAGGAGCACCTCGGTGGTCGGCGAGAGCGTCAGACCCTGCCCGGCGATCCGGCGCAGCTCCTCCTCGTCGTGCGCGAAGCCGGAACCGGCGCCGCCCATGGTGAAGGAGGGGCGGACGACGACGGGGTAGCCGCCCAGCGTCTCGACGCCCGCGAGGACGTCGTCCATGGAGTGGCAGATCACCGAGCGGGCGGACTCGCCGTACCCGGTCTTGGCGCGGACGGCCTCGACGACGCCCTTGAACAGGTCGCGGTCCTCGCCCTTGTTGATCGCCTCGACGTTCGCGCCGATCAGTTCGACGCCGTACTTCTCCAGCACCCCCTGCTCGTGCATGGAGATCGCGGTGTTGAGGGCCGTCTGGCCGCCCAGGGTGGGCAGCAGGACGTCCGGGCGCTCCTTGGCGATGATCTTCTCGACGAACTCGGGGGTGATCGGCTCGACGTAGGTCGCGTCGGCGATCTCCGGGTCGGTCATGATCGTCGCCGGGTTGGAGTTGACCAGGATGACCCGCAGGCCCTCGGCGCGCAGGACGCGGCACGCCTGGGTGCCGGAGTAGTCGAACTCGGCGGCCTGGCCGATGACGATCGGGCCGGAGCCGATGACCAGGACGGACTGGATATCGGTGCGCTTAGGCACGCTGGCCCTCCAACAGGGAGACGAAGCGGTCGAACAGGTAGGCGGCGTCGTGCGGGCCGGCGGCCGCTTCGGGGTGGTACTGGACGGAGAAGGCGGGCTGGTCGAGCAGCCGCAGGCCCTCCACCACGTCGTCGTTCAGGCAGACGTGCGAGACCTCGGCGCGGCCGAACGGCGTCTCGCTGACCTTGTCGAGCGGCGCGTCGACGGCGAAGCCGTGGTTGTGCGCGGTGACCTCGACCTTGCCGGTCGTCCGGTCCTGGACGGGCTGGTTGATGCCGCGGTGGCCGTACTTCAGCTTGTACGTGCCGAAGCCGAGGGCGCGGCCCAGGATCTGGTTGCCGAAGCAGATGCCGAACAGGGGGGTCCTGCGGCGCAGGACCTCGGTCATCAGGGCGACCGGTCCCTCGGCGGTGGCCGGGTCGCCGGGGCCGTTGGAGAAGAAGACGCCGTCGGGCTGGATCGCGTACACGTCCTCCACGGTCGCCGTCGCGGGCAGGACGTGCACCTCGATGCCGCGCTCGGCCATGCGGTGCGGGGTCATGCCCTTGATGCCGAGGTCGATCGCGGCGACGGTGAAGCGCTTCTCACCGACCGCCGGGACGACGTACGCCTCCTTGGTGGCGACCTCCTCGTAGAGGGACGCGCCCTTCATCTGCGGCTGGGCCTGCACGCGCGCCACGAGGTCGGCGTCCGGGCCGAAGGAGCCGGAGAAGATCCCGGCGCGCATCGAGCCGCGCTCGCGCAGGTGCCGGGTGAGGGCGCGGGTGTCGATCCCGGAGATGCCCACGACGTTCTGCGCCACCAGTTCAGCGTCCAGCGAACGCTTGGCACGCCAGTTGGAGGGCACGCGCGCGGGGTCGCGGACGACGTAGCCGGAGACCCAGATGCGGCTGGACTCGTCGTCCTCGTCGTTCCAGCCGGTGTTGCCGATCTGGGGGGCGGTCGCGACGACGATCTGGCGGTCGTACGACGGGTCGGTCAGGGTCTCCTGGTAGCCGGTCATGCCGGTGGAGAAGACCGCCTCGCCGAAGGTCTCCCCCACGGCCCCGTAGGCGCGGCCCCGGAAGACCCGGCCGTCCTCCAGGACGAGTACGGCGGGAGTCTTCTGAGCTCCCCTGGTGGAGGTCGTCATCGTTCGGCGCCTTCCGTCTGCTTGTCGTTGATCATGGAGTTGATGGCCTCGACCCACGCGAGGTGCTCGGCCGCGTGGTCGGAGCGGAAGCCCGAGTCGATCAGCCTGCCGCCGTGCTCCCAGGTCACCACGAGGAGTCCGCCCTCGCTGAGGACCTTCCCGGCGATTCCCTTGCCGAGCAGCGCCTCGCGCAGCGCGCCGGCCGGCACGAAGAAGTCGGTGGCACCGGGCCGGACGACGTCCAGGCCGGCGTCCGTCAGGGTGAGCTCGGCCTTGCTGCGGGTGCCGAGGCCGTGCGCGACGATCCGGTCGAGCCACTGCCCGGCGGTGGTGGAGCCGTGGTAGCGGCCGGTCATGGTGAGGCGCGGCTCACCGGGCTCGTCCGGCGCCTGGGGCAGCTCCGGCAGGTCGCCCTGGAGGGTGCCCCGCCACTTCCAGCCCTCGCGCATCAGCCAGTAGACGAGGGCGACGAACAGGCCGAGTCCGACGACCCAGCCGATCCGCGCGGCCCAGTCGGTCACCGCGGCCGATTCCTTCTCGGCGGCGATCAGGAGAGGTGATGTCACGTGAGCTTCCCGTCGACGAGCGTGGCCTTCCCCCGCAGCCAGGTGTGCGTGACACGGCCCGGCAGCTCACGCCCCTCGTACGGGGTGTTCCGGCTGCGCGAGGCGAAGCCCTCGGGGTCCACGGACCCACGGTATGCCGTGTCGACGAGCGTGAGGTTGGCGGGCTCACCTGCCGAGACGGGGCGGCCGTGGCCCTTCGCGCCGCCGATCTCGGCCGGCTTGGCGGACATCCGCTCGGCGACCCCGGCCCAGTCCAGCAGGCCCGTCTCCACCATCGTCTCCTGCACCACCGACAACGCGGTCTCCAGGCCGACCATCCCCATCGCGGCGGCGGCCCACTCGCAGTCCTTGTCCTCGTGCGGGTGGGGGGCGTGGTCGGTGGCGACGATGTCGATCGTGCCGTCCGCGAGCGCCTCCCGCAGCGCGAGGACGTCCCGCTCGGTGCGCAGCGGCGGGTTCACCTTGTAGACCGGGTTGTAGGAGCGGACCAGCTCGTCGGTGAGGAGGAGGTGGTGCGGGGTGACCTCGGCGGTGACGTCGATGCCGCGGGACTTGGCCCAGCGGACGATCTCGACGGACCCGGCGGTCGAGAGGTGGCAGATGTGCACGCGGGAGCCGACGTGCTCGGCGAGCAGGACGTCCCGCGCGATGATCGACTCCTCGGCGACCGCCGGCCAGCCCCCGAGCCCCAGCTCGGCGGAGACGACGCCCTCGTTCATCTGGGCGCCCTCGGTCAGCCGGGGCTCCTGCGCGTGCTGTGCGACGACCCCGCCGAACGCCTTCACGTACTCCAGCGCGCGGCGCATGATCACCGCGTCGTCCACGCACTTGCCGTCGTCGGAGAAGACGGTCACCCCGGCGGCCGACTCGTGCATCGCCCCCAGCTCGGCGAGCTTCTTGCCCTCCAGGCCGACGGTGACGGCGCCGATCGGCTGGACGTCGCAGTAGCCGTGCTCCCGGCCGAGCCGGTAGACCTGCTCGACGACGCCGGCCGTGTCGGCGACCGGGAAGGTGTTGGCCATGGCGAAGACGGCCGTGTAGCCGCCGGAGGCCGCCGCGCGCGTGCCGGTGAGCACGGTCTCGGAGTCCTCGCGGCCGGGCTCGCGCAGGTGGGTGTGCAGGTCGACGAGGCCGGGCAGCAGGACCTTGCCCGCGGCCTCGATCACCTCGGCGCCGTCGTCCGAAAGACCCACGCCGACCTCGGCGATCGTGTCCCCGTCGATCAGCACGTCCTGCGGTTCGCCGCCGAGCACCTTCGCACCACGGATCAGGATCTTGCTCATGGGTGTTACTTCTCCTCGGAACCGGTGGTGGGGCGGGTGTGGGTGACGGCGGGCTCGTTGCCGCCGAGCAGCAGGTAGAGGACGGCCATCCGGATCGAGACGCCGTTGGCGACCTGTTCGACGACCGTGCAGCGCGGGGAGTCGGCGACCTCGGCGGTGATCTCCATGCCGCGCACCATCGGGCCGGGGTGCATGACGATCGCGTGCTCGGGCATCCGCGCCATCCGCTCCCCGTCGAGCCCGTAGCGGCGCGAGTACTCCCGCTCGGTCGGGAAGAACGCGGCGTTCATCCGCTCCCGCTGGACGCGCAGCATCATCACCGCGTCCGACTTGGGGAGCACCGCGTCGAGGTCGTACGACACCTCGCAGGGCCAGCTCTCCACGCCGACCGGCACCAGGGTGGGCGGGGCGACGAGGGTGACGTGGGCGCCGAGGGTGTGCAGGAGGTCCACGTTGGAGCGGGCGACCCGGCTGTGCAGGACGTCACCGACGAGGGTGATCCGCCTGCCGTTCAGGTCCTGGCCGAGCCCGGTGTCCCGCCCGATGAGGCGGCGGCGCATCGTGAACGCGTCCAGGAGGGCCTGCGTGGGGTGCTGGTGGGTGCCGTCACCGGCGTTGATCACGGCCGCGTCGATCCACCCGGAGGTGGCGAGCCGGTAGGGGGCGCCGGACGCGCCGTGCCGGATGACGACGGCGTCGACGCCCATCGCCTCCAGCGTCTGCGCGGTGTCCTTGAGGGACTCGCCCTTGGAGACGGACGACCCCTTGGCGGTGAAGTTGATGACGTCCGCCGAGAGGCGCTTCTCGGCCGCCTCGAAGGAGATACGGGTGCGCGTGGAGTCCTCGAAGAAGAGGTTCACGACGGTACGGCCGCGCAGGGTGGGGAGTTTCTTGATGGGCCGGTCCGCGACCCGGGCCATCTCCTCGGCGGTGTCGAGGATCAGGACGGCGTCGTCGCGGGTGAGGTCGGCGGCCGAGATGAGATGACGCTGCATCTGTCAGGCTCCGTAAGAAGGTTTATTTCGGGAGATTCGGGGCATGCGCGTGCACGCCGAACCGACCGGCGTGCCGTGAGCGCCTGCTACTGGTCCGGCTTCGCGCCGAGCAGCACGGTGTCGCGACCGTCCTCCTCGGCGAGCTGGACCTTGACCGTCTCCCGCAGCGACGTGGGGAGGTTCTTGCCGACGTAGTCGGCGCGGATGGGCAGTTCGCGGTGGCCCCGGTCGACGAGGACCGCGAGCTGTACCGCGCGCGGGCGCCCGATGTCGTTCAGGGCGTCGAGAGCGGCGCGGATGGTGCGGCCGGAGAAGAGGACGTCGTCGACGAGGACCACGAGGCGGCCGTCGATGCCGTCGCCGGGGATCTCGGTGCGGGCCAGCGCGCGCGGCGGGTGCATGCGCAGGTCGTCGCGGTACATCGTGATGTCCAGCGAGCCGACCGGGATCGCGCGTTCGGTGATCTCTTCGAGTTTCTCGGCGAGCCGGCGGGCGAGGAAGACGCCGCGGGTCGGGATGCCGAGGAGCACCACGTCGTCGGCGCCCTTGGCGCGCTCGACGATCTCGTGGGCGATGCGGGTCAGTACCCGCGCGATGTCAGGGCCTTCGAGAACGGGCCGCGCATCGGACGATCGGATGTCCATAAGAAAGGGACCTCCTTCTCCGCCTCACGGGACGGACCTTAAAGGACGTCGGGTTTGCGCCATCAACCGTAGCAGGCCGCCACGTCCTGCCTGATCACCCCCCTGGAGTAATCGGCCATCGATACCACGGAAGGGTCGGTGTGGACCATTCGGCTTGACGCAGGAGAATCACGCTGCGTAACCTCACAGTGAGTTACCAGCCGAGCGGTTCGGCAACACAGCCGTCCGCGTCGACACAGCGCCGGGAGCTATATGTCCAGCGAATACGCCAAACAGCTCGGGGCCAAGCTCCGCGCGATCCGCACCCAGCAGGGCCTTTCCCTCCACGGTGTCGAGGAGAAGTCCCAGGGCCGTTGGAAGGCGGTCGTCGTCGGGTCGTACGAGCGCGGGGACCGCGCCGTCACCGTGCAGCGCCTCGCGGAGCTGGCGGACTTCTACGGCGTCCCGGTGCAGGAACTGCTGCCGGGCACCACCCCCGGCGGCGCGGCCGAGCCCCCGCCGAAGCTGGTCCTGGACCTGGAGCGCCTTGCCCACGTCCCGGTCGAGAAGGCCGGCCCCCTCCAGCGCTACGCGGCGACCATCCAGTCCCAGCGCGGCGACTACAACGGCAAGGTCCTCTCGATCCGCCAGGACGACCTGCGCACCCTCGCCGTCATCTACGACCAGTCCCCCTCGGTCCTCACCGAACAGCTCATCAGCTGGGGCGTCCTGGACGCGGACGCGCGCAGAGCGGTGACCCACGAGGAAGGCTGACTCCCAAGCGCCCCTTGAGGAGAAACGTGCCGCCGGGGTGGCCAGAACCGAGCGATTCGGTTCCAGCCACCCCGGCGGCAGTTTTGTTTTTTGCTTTTAAGGGGCGCGGGGCTGTGTTCATTTGCGGCTCCGCCGCGCGGGCGCGAGCAGCCACGAATCACCCGCAGCCGCCCACGCACAGAACCCCCGCGAACTACCGGCGCAGCGAAGCCTTCAGCTCCTTGAACCGCCCCAGAAGCCCGTTCACGAACGCCGGAGACTCGTCGGTGGAGAACTCCTTGGCCAGCTGGACCATCTCGTCCAGCACGACCGCGTCCGGCGTCCCGTCCACCCAGATCAGCTCATACGCACCGAGCCGCAGGATGTTGCGGTCCACCACCGGCATCCGGTCGAGCGTCCACCCGACCGAATACTGAGAGATCAGCGAGTCGATCCGGGCGGCATGCTCCGCATACCCCTCGACCAACTGCATCGTGTACTCACTGACCGGCGGCTGCCGGTCGTCGGACCGGGACAGCCGCACCCAGTCCGCGAGCACCGTCAGAACGTCGGCACCCCGCTGGTCGCCCTCGAAGAGGATCTGGAAGGCACGCTTGCGGGCCGTGTTGCGAGCAGCCACGGTTAGCTGTTCACCCGGCCGAGGTAGTCGCTCGTACGGGTGTCGACCTTGATCTTCTCGCCGGTCGTGATGAAGAGCGGAACCTGGATCTGGTGCCCGGTCTCCAGCTTCGCCGGCTTCGTGCCACCGGTGGACCGGTCGCCCTGGAGCCCCGGCTCGGTCTCGGCGATGACCAGCTCGACGGCGGCCGGCAGCTCGACGAAGAGCACCGCGCCCTCGTGCCGCGCGACGGTCGCCTCGAAGCCCTCGATGAGGAAGTTCGCGGCGTCACCGACGGTCTTGCGGTCGATGTGCAGCTGGTCGTACGTCTCCATGTCCATGAAGACGAAGTAGTCGCCGTCCATGTACGAGAACTGCATGTCGCTCTTGTCGACAGTGGCCGTCTCGACCTTGACGCCGGCGTTGAAGGTCTTGTCGACCACCTTGCCGGACAGCACGTTCTTGAGCTTGGTGCGCACGAATGCCGGGCCCTTGCCGGGCTTGACGTGCTGGAACTCGACGACGGACCACAGCTGGCCGCCGTCGAGCTTGAGCACCAGGCCGTTCTTGAGGTCGTTCGTGGAAGCCACGGTTGCGGAATCTCCTGGACTGACGTGGACGACCCCGGCGCGCGCCACTGCCTACAGGGCGAGCAGTTCCTTGGTCGTGATGGTGAGTAGCTCGGGTCCGCCGTCCGCCTCGGGGCGCACGACGAGCGTGTCATCGATCCGGACGCCGCCCCGGCCCGGGAGGTGTACCCCGGGTTCGACGGTGACCGGCACGCAAGCGTCCAGTTTACCCATGGCCGCGGGGGCGAGCTGCGGGTCCTCTTCGATTTCCAGTCCGACCCCGTGTCCCATGAGCCCCGGCAGCCCCTCGGACCACCCCCCGGCCTCCAGCACCTGACGCGCCGCGCGGTCCACGTCCCGGTACGCGGCGCCGGGCGCGAGGGCCTCCCGGCCGGCGCGCTGAGCGGCGAAGACGGCGTCGTACAGCTCGATCTGCCAGTCCGCCGGCGTCGTGCCGATGACGAAGGTGCGGCCGATCTCGCAGCGGTAGCCGCGGTACGCCGCCCCCAGGCAGACGGAGAGGAAGTCGCCCTCCTCCACGCGCCGGTCGGTGGGGAGGTGGCCGCGCAGCCCGGCGTGCGGGCCGGTGGCGACGGACGTGGGGAAGGCGGGGCCGTCGGCGCCGTGGTCCACGAGCCGGCGTTCCAGCTCCAGGGCGAGGTGGCGTTCCGTGCGGCCGACCAGGATCGACTCCAGGAGTTCACCGAGGGCCTGGTCGGCGATCTCGGCGGCGACGCGGAGGGCGGCGATCTCCTCCTCGTCCTTGACGATCCGCAGTTGCTCGACGGTGCCGGCGAGGTCGTTCAGGTAGAGGTGGGGTGCCACCGAGTGGATCGCGCGGTGGCGGGCGACCGTGAGGTGGTGCTCCTCCACGGCGAGGGTGTCGATGTGCTGGGCCATGAGGAGGTCGGCCGCCGCGACGGCCGGGTCACCGCCCTCGGCCGGCAGGACGTGGACGCGCAGGCGATCGTCCAGGCGGCCGTCCGGGGTGGCGGTGCACAGGAGGACGTCCTCCTCGGTGCCGACCAGCAGGACGGAGTTCGCGGGGGCCGCGCCGGAGAGGTATCTCACGTTGGCCGGGCGGGTGACGAGCGCCGCCGCGCTGCCGGCTGCGGTGCAGCGGTCTCTGAGGCGGGCTCGGCGGGATGCGTGCGCGTCTGACATACGTCGAGCGTAGGAGTTCGTACGGAAATATGCCGGTTTTGGGGGTGCCGTTCGGGGGACCACGGGCGCTCCAGACCAGCTCGGCGGCAGAGACGTCTGTGTCCGACTACCACTTCGGCGGACTTGCAATCGCCCTTGCCAGCACCTCGTCCAGCACCCGCGCCGTCTGCGGTACGTCCATCTGCGAGTTGTCGATGATCGGCAGGCCCGAGCCGTACCAGCCCGCCATGCGGCCGTGGATCCGCGCGACCTCCTCGTCCGTCAGGCGGCGGTTGCCCGAGCGTTCCGCGTTGCGCTCCAGGACCACCTCCAGGCCCGGGAGGAGGACGACCGGCAGCAGGCCCGGTCCCACGTGCCGCTTCCAGCCGCCGAGCCCCACCGCCGGGCGGTCGGGGAAGATCGCGTCGTCCAGGACGCAGGAGATCCCGTTGGCGAGGAAGTTGCGGGCGGCGAACCCGCAGGTGCGGCGGGCCAGACGGTACTGGGCCTCGGAGTTGTCGTTCCAGCCGCGCTGCGGGTCGGCGAAGCCGGAGCGGACCCACTCGCGGACGTCGTCGAGGCTGATGTGGGCCGTGGGGACCCGGCGGTGCTCGGCCCAGTACTTGGCCACGCTGGTCTTGCCCGCGCCCGCGGGGCCGATGAGGAGGACCGCGAGCATGGTCGTCGCCGGGTCGAGCGCGGCGGGGGCGGTGACGGGCGCGACGGGGGGCAGCGGGACGTGGCCGGTGGGGTCACCGGGTTGCTGCTGGGGCGGCGGTGTGTACTGGGGCGCGGGGGGCTGGTTGGCCGGGGGCGCCGTGGGGTG
>NZ_JBTYMC010000176.1:0-13892 GCF_054880855.1 Streptomyces sp. S6
GTGGTCGTCGCGGTGGACGTCCCCGACGGGCGTGCCGTCGCCGACCCCGACCGCGGCCTCGACCCGACCGCGCTGGGGGAGGTGCGGGTCTCCGGGAACGTCCGACTCGGGAAGGCCGCCGCCGTCCACGTCGACGCGTCCGACGCCGAGACCGACGTCTCCGCCGCGGCCGACGCGCTCGCCGCCGCGGACGCCGGTGACGACGACGCGCAGTTCGTGGTGGACGGCGCCGAGGACCACGAGCTGCTGTGGTTCGCGACGCAGGAGATCCCGGGGTTGGTGGGGCTGGGCGGCTGAGCCGTCCCTTGGTCAACACCTTACGGGACCTGCGTAAACCCCTCCGCCACAGGTGATTGTCAGTGGGGCCGGGTACGTTTGCGGGCATGGGGAAGCACGTCGGGGCGCACATCGTCTGGGACTGGAACGGCACGCTCTTTCACGACAACGAGGCGATCATCGGGGCGACCAACGCCGCGTTCGCGGAAGTGGGGCTCGCGCCGATCGCGATGGAGCGGTACCGGGAGCTGTACACGGTTCCGGTGCCGAGGTTCTACGAGCGGTTGATGGGGAGGCTGCCCACGGACGAGGAGTGGGAGGTCATGGACGTCCTCTTCCACCGGTACTACGCCGCGCACAGCGCCGTCTGCTCGCTCACGGACGGCGTGGCCGAACTGCTCGGGCAGTGGGGGGACGCGGGGCACAGCCAGTCCATCCTGAGCATGTACGAGCACGCCGAACTCGTCCCGCTGGTCCGCGGCTTCGGCATCGAGGCGCACTTCGTCCGTGTCGAGGGACGGATCGGACCCTCGGGCGGCAGCAAGGCCGAGCACATGGTCCGCCACCTCCAGTCCCTCACCGGCGTCGACCCACAGCGGACGGTCGTCATCGGAGACGCCTCGGACGACGCCCTCGCTGCCCGGCACGTCGGCGCCCGCGCCGTGCTCTACACCGGCGGCTCCCACAGCCGCACGAGCCTGGAGGAGGTCGGCGTACCGGTGGTGGACTCCTTGGGGGAGGCGGTCGAGCTGGCGGGGCGGATGGTGTCGTAGGGCCCTTGCCCGTCGGCACACCCCTCGGCGCCTGCGAAGGCTCCCTCGGTGATCCGGCCGCGCCCGGGGTGGGTGTGAGGGTGAGAGGACGGTAGGAAACGACGTGCGGAAAGGCCCGTCGGACAGGGAGGCACGCCGGGGGGAAGGGGGCGGACGGGGGGAGCATGGGGGGCATTTCGCGCACGAGATGTGCAGGGTGTCGAAGATCAGTGCTCTGTTTTGTACACATACGGCTCATGACGGCGCCCCGGTGAAGGGCGATAGCCTGGTGGCGTGATCAGCGCGATATCTCGCGGGGGTGCGTTTTCCCCTGCCCTGCGCCCGGTCGGCACGGATCAACTCCGGCACCGGGCGGCGGTCGCTGGTCTTCGCGGGCGAGGCGGAAAACCGAGGGTTTCCCGGCCGTCGTCCCCTCCTCGGACGGCGGCGCCGAGAGCGGCGTCACAGTCCCGAGGCGCGGATACCCCCTCGCTCATCTCCCCCCGCGGCATAGCGTCGGACCAGACCGGACACCCCGCGTCGAGGCGTTCCGTGCCGGGGGAAGAGACCGAACTTCCTTCAACGTCACGCAACGGCGCGCGACAGGAGCCAGAGGACAATGCAGACCAAGCTGGACGAAGCCAAGGCCGAGCTGCTCGAAAGGGCGGCCCGGGTCGCTGAGAACAGCCCGGTCGGGGGGCACCTACCGACCGGGACGACCGAGGAGGCAGCCCCCTCGGGAACCCGCGGCCAGGGTGACTCCTCACCCCCGGACCACGACTCCGTGCTCTCCTTCCTTCAGCGGTACTACCTCCACACGGCCCCGGAGGACCTCGGCGACCGCGACCCGGTCGACGTCTTCGGCGCCGCCTACTCCCACTACCGGCTGGCCGAGAATCGCCCCCAGGGCACGGCGAACGTCCGGGTGCACACCCCGACCGTCGAGGAGAACGGCTGGCAGTGCAGCCACTCGATCGTCGAGGTCGTCACCGACGACATGCCGTTCCTGGTCGACTCCGTCACCAACGAGCTGTCCCGCCAGTCCCGCGGCATCCACCTCGTCATCCACCCGCAGGTCGTCGTCCGGCGTGACGTCACCGGCAAGCTGATCGAGATCCTCGGCGCCCCGGCCGCCGGCGGGGACCTGCCGCACGACGTGCACGTCGAGTCCTGGATCCACGTCGAGATCGACCGCGAGAGCGACCGCGCGGACCTCAAGCAGATCAACGCCGATCTGCTGCGCGTCCTGTCGGACGTCCGGGAGGCCGTCGAGGACTGGGAGAAGATGCGGGAGGCGGCCGTCCGGATCGCCGACGAGCTGCCCGCCGAGTCCGTGCCGGGCGACCTGCCCTCCCCGGAGGTCGAGGAGGCCCGTGAGCTGCTGCGCTGGCTGGCCGCCGACCACTTCACGTTCCTCGGCTTCCGCGAGTACGAACTCCGCGAGGACGACTCGCTGACCGCCGTCCCCGGCACCGGCCTCGGCATCCTGCGCGCCGACCCGCACCACGACGCCGACGAGTCGCACCCCGTCTCCCCCTCCTTCGAACGGCTCCCGGCGGACGCCCGCGCCAAGGCCCGCGAGCACAAGCTCCTCGTCCTGACCAAGGCGAACAGCCGGGCGACGGTCCACCGGCCGTCGTACCTGGACTACGTAGGCGTCAAGAAGTTCGACGCGGACGGCAACGTCGTCGGCGAACGGCGCTTCCTCGGCCTGTTCTCCTCGGCCGCCTACACCGAGTCGGTGCTCCGCGTCCCCGTCATCCGCCGCAAGGTCGCCGAGGTGCTGACCGGCGCCGGGTTCACCCGCGACAGCCACGACGGGCGCGACCTCCTCCAGATCATGGAGACCTACCCGCGCGACGAGCTGTTCCAGATCCCCGTGGACGAGCTGCGGACGATCGTCACCAGCGTGCTGTACCTGCAAGAACGCAGGCGCCTGCGGCTCTACTTGAGGCAGGACGAGTACGGGCGCTACTACTCGGCGCTGGTCTACCTGCCGCGCGACCGGTACACAACGGGCGTACGCCTGCGGATCATCGACATCCTGCGCGAGGAACTCGGCGGTATCAACGTCGACTTCACCGCCTGGAACACCGAATCCATCCTGTCCCGGCTGCACTTCGTCGTCCGCGTCCCGCAGGGCACCGAACTCCCGCAGCTCTCCGAGGCCGACAAGGACCGCATCGAGGCGCGGCTCGTCGAGGCCGCCCGGTCCTGGGCGGACGCGTTCGCGGAGGCGCTGAACGCGGAGTGCGGCGAGGAGCGCGCGGCCGAACTGCTGCGCCGCTACGGCACCGCGTTCCCCGAGGGCTACAAGGCCGACCACACCCCGCGCGCGGCCGTCGCCGACCTCGTCCACCTCGAACGGCTCGGCGAGCGGAAGGACTTCGCGCTCAGCCTGTACGAGCCGGTCGGTGCCGCACCCGACGAACGCCGGTTCAAGATCTACCGCAAGGGTGAGCCGGTCTCCCTCTCGGCGGTCCTGCCGGTGCTCAGCCGGCTCGGCGTCGAGGTCGTCGACGAGCGGCCCTACGAGCTGCGCTGCGCGGACCAGCCGAACTCCTGGATCTACGACTTCGGCCTGCGCATCCCGCAACTCCTCGGCAACGGCGACCAGTTGGGCGACGACGGCCGTGAGCGCGTCCAGGAGGCGTTCGCCGCGACCTGGACCGGCGCCGCCGAGAACGACGGCTTCAACGCGCTCGTCCTCGGCGCCGGACTGACCTGGCGGCAGGCGATGGTGCTGCGCGCCTACGCCAAGTACCTGCGCCAGGCGGGCTCGACGTTCAGCCAGGACTACATGGAGGACACCCTCCGCACGAACGTCCACACCACCCGGCTGCTGGTCTCCCTCTTCGAGGCCCGCATGTCCCCCGACCGGCAGAACGCCGGCCGCGAGCTGGTCGACGCGCTCCTCGAAGAGCTGGACGCCGCCCTCGACCAGGTCGCCTCGCTCGACGAAGACCGCATCCTGCGCTCCTACTTGACCGTCATCAAGGCGACCCTGCGCACCAACTTCTTCCAGAAGACGGCCGACGGCACCCCGCACGCGTACGTGTCGATGAAGTTCGACCCGCAGGCCATCCCCGATCTCCCCGCGCCGCGACCGGCGTTCGAGATCTGGGTGTACTCGCCGCGTGTCGAAGGCGTCCACCTGCGGTTCGGCAAGGTCGCGCGCGGTGGCCTGCGCTGGTCCGACCGGCGCGAGGACTTCCGCACCGAGATCCTCGGCCTGGTCAAGGCGCAGATGGTGAAGAACACCGTGATCGTGCCGGTCGGCGCGAAGGGCGGGTTCGTCGCCAAGCAACTGCCCGACCCGAACGTCGACCGGGACGCGTGGCTCGCGGAAGGCGTCGCCAGCTACAAGACGTTCATCTCGGCGCTCCTCGACATCACGGACAACCTGTCCGGCGGGGAGGTCGTGCCGCCCAAGGACGTCGTCCGGCACGACGAGGACGACACGTACCTCGTCGTCGCCGCCGACAAGGGCACCGCGACGTTCTCCGACATCGCCAACGCCGTCGCCGAGTCGTACGACTTCTGGCTCGGGGACGCGTTCGCGTCCGGCGGGTCGGCCGGGTACGACCACAAGGGCATGGGGATCACCGCGCGGGG
Source organism: Streptomyces sp. S6 (assembly GCF_054880855.1). NCBI lineage: Bacteria > Bacillati > Actinomycetota > Actinomycetes > Kitasatosporales > Streptomycetaceae > Streptomyces > Streptomyces sp. S6. The sequence goes on from NZ_JBTYMC010000176.1 coordinate 4,644, forward strand.
TGCCTGGGAGTCGGTGAAACGGCACTTCAGGGAGCTGGGCGTCGACACGCAGAGCGAGGACTTCACCGTCGTCGGTGTCGGGGACATGTCCGGGGACGTGTTCGGCAACGGCATGCTGCTGTCCGAGCACATCAGGCTCGTCGCCGCGTTCGACCACCGGCACATCTTCATCGACCCCGTCCCGGACGCCGCCGTCTCCTACGCCGAGCGGCGCCGCCTGTTCGAGCTGCCGCGCTCCAGCTGGGGCGACTACAACGTCGACCTGCTCTCGGCGGGGGGCGGGATCTTCCCGCGCAGCGCCAAGGCCATCCAGCTCAACGGGCACATCCGCGAGGCCCTCGGGATCGACCCCGGGGTCGCCAAGGTGACCCCGGCCGAGCTGATGAAGGCGATCCTCCAGGCGCCGGTCGACCTGCTGTGGAACGGCGGCATCGGGACGTACGTCAAGGCGTCCGTCGAATCCCAGGCCGACGTCGGCGACAAGGCCAACGACGCGATCCGGGTGGACGGCGCCGACCTGCGCGTCAAGGTCGTCGGCGAGGGCGGCAACCTCGGGCTGACCCAGCTCGGGCGGATCGAGTTCGCGCTGACCGGCGGGAAGATCAACACGGACGCGATCGACAACAGCGCCGGTGTCGACACCTCCGACCACGAGGTCAACATCAAGATCCTGCTCAACGGGCTCGTCACCGAAGGCGACATGACCGTCAAGCAGCGCAACAAGATCCTCGCCGAGATGACCGACGAGGTCGGCCGGCTGGTCCTGCGCAACAACTACGCGCAGAACACCGCCCTCGCCAACGCGCTCGCCCAGTCCGGCGACATGCTCCACGCGCAGCAGCGGTTCATGAAGCACCTCGTCCGCGAGGGGCACCTCGACCGGGCCCTGGAATTCCTGCCGACCGACCGCCAGATCCGCGAGCGGCTCGCCGCCGGGCAGGGCCTCACCAGCCCCGAGACGGCCGTCCTCCTCGCGTACACGAAGATCACCGTCTCGGACGAGCTGCTCCAGACCACGCTCCCCGACGACCCCTTCCTCGCGACCCTGCTGCACGCCTACTTCCCGAGCGCCCTGCGCGAGAAGTTCGCCGAGCAGATCGACAGCCACCCGCTGCGCCGCGAGATCACCACGACCGTGCTGGTCAACGACACCGTCAACACCGGCGGGACGACCTACCTGCACCGGCTGCGCGAGGAGACCGGCGCCTCGCTTGAGGAGATCGTCCGCGCGCAGACCGCCGCGCGGATCATCTTCCGCTCGGCCGGGGTGTGGGACGCGGTGGAGGCCCTCGACAACCGGGTCGAGGCCGCCGTCCTCACCCGGATCCGGCTGCACTCCCGCCGGCTCGTCGAGCGCGGGACGCGCTGGCTGCTCAACAACCGGCCCCAGCCGCTCCAGCTCGCCGAGACGGTGGACTTCTTCGCCGAGCGCGTGGAGCTGGTCTGGTCGCAGCTGCCCAAGCTGCTGCGGGGGGCCGATCTGGAGTGGTACCAGCAGATCCACGACGAGCTGACGTCCGCCGGGGTCCCCGACGAGTGCGCGACACGTGTCGCCGGGTTCTCCTCCGCCTTCCCGACGCTGGACATCGTGTCGGTGGGGGACCGGATGGGGAAGGACCCCCTGGACGTCGCGGACGTGTACTACGACCTCGCCGACCGGCTGCGGATCACGCAGCTCATGGACCGGATCATCGACCTGCCGCGTGCGGACCGGTGGCAGTCCATGGCCCGTGCGTCGATCCGGGAGGACCTGTACGCGGCGCACTCCGCGTTGACCGCCGACGTCCTCGCCGCCGGGAACGGAACGTCCACGCCTGAGCAGCGGTTCAAGGTGTGGGAGTCGAAGAACTCGGCGATCCTCGGGCGGGCTCGGGTGACGCTGGAGGAGATCCAGGGGTCGGATTCGTTCGACCTGGCGAACTTGTCCGTGGCTATGCGGACGATGCGGACGATGTTGCGTACGCATCTGTAGGGCTTGGACGACGATGAGGGCGCCCCTGGCCGGTTGGCTGGGGGCGCCCTTGTTGCGCTCTTCGGGAGGTGGGCCGCTCAGGCGTGCGGCATATGAGAAGAACTGTGACTCAGGCAGCTTTTTTCTTGCCGCCGCTGGTGAAGGCCTCGTACTCCTTCATGACCTCTTCCGTCGGGCCGTCCATCCGCAGCTCGCCCCGCTCCAGCCACAGCACCCGCTCGCAGGTGTCCCGGATGGACTTGTTGTTGTGGCTGACCAGGAACACCGTGCCCGCGTGGCGCCGCATCTCGCGGATGCGTTCCTCGGAGCGGCGCTGGAACTTCGCGTCGCCGGTCGCGAGGGCCTCGTCGATGAGGAGGACGTCGTGGTCCTTGGCGGCGGCGATGGAGAAGCGCAGGCGGGAGCCCATGCCGGAGGAGTAGGTGCGCATGGGGAGGGAGATGAAGTCGCCCTTCTCGTTGATGCCGGAGAAGTCGACGATCTCCTGGTAGCGCTCCTTGATCTGCTCGCGGGACATGCCCATCGCGAGGCCGCCGAGGTAGACGTTGCGCTCACCGGTCAGGTCGCCCATGAGGGCCGCGTTGACGCCGAGGAGGGAGGGCTGGCCGTCCGTGTAGATCCGGCCGTTCTCCACGGGGAGCAGGCCCGCGACGGCCTTCAGCAGCGTCGACTTGCCGGAGCCGTTCGTGCCGATCAGGCCGATCGCCTCACCCTTGTAGGCGACGAACGAGACGTTCTTGACGGCGTGCACGAGGCGCGTGCCGGCCGCCTTCTCCGCGTTCTTGCGGCGCAGCATGCGGTTCAGGGCGGCGGTGGCGGAGCCTCGGCTGCCGGTGCCGTTGACGCGGTAGACGATGTCGACTCCGTCGGCTACGACGGTGGGGACGAGGGTGTCGTTCGACGTGCTGCCGGAGGGGGTTTTGGGGGTCTCAGCCACGGCCGTACGTCTCCTCAGCCTTCCAGAAGTAGATGAAGCCGCCGACGCCCGCGAGGAGCGCCCAGCCGGTGGCCAGCGGCCAGACGTGCGGCGGGAGCTGGTGCGCGTGGAAGCTGTCGATCAGGGCGTAGCGCATCAGGTCGATGTAGACGGACGCCGGGTTGGCCTGGAGCAGGTGGCCGGCCCAGGCGGGCCAGTCGTGGTGCTTCTTGACCAGCTGGTCGATGCTCCACATGACGCCCGACACGTACATCCACGTCCGCAGCACGAACGGCATGAGCTGCGCGATGTCCGGGGTCTTCGCGCCGAGCCTGGCCATGATCATCGAGACGCCCGCGTTGAACACGAACTGGAGGGTGAGCGCCGGGATCACCAGCACCCAGGACGCCGCCGGCGGCACCCCCATCGCCAGCAGGATCACCACCAGCGCGCCCATCGAGAACATCAGCTGCTGGAGCTGCTGGAGGCAGAACGAGATGGGCAGCGCCGCGCGCGGGAAGTGCAGCGCCCGCACCAGGCCCAGGTTGCCGGAGATCGCGCGGGTGCCCGCCAGGATCGAGCTCTGCGTGAACGTCCACACGAACACGCCCGTCACCAGGAACGGGATGTAGTCCGGGACGCCCTTCTTCGTGCCCAGCAGCACGCCGAAGATCAGGTAGTACACGGCCGCGTTCAGCAGCGGCGTCATGACCTGCCAGACCTGCCCCAGCTTCGCCTGGCTGTACTGCGCGGTCAGCTTGGCCGTGGAGAACGCGGTGATGAAGTGGCGGCGGGCCCACAGGTCGCGGACGTACTGCGGCAGCGACGGGCGCGCTCCGCTCACCGACAGCCCGTGGCGCTCGGCCAGCGCCCGGAGGTCCTGGGGCGGGGCGGGGGTGGTGCTGCGGGGCGGTGTGTCGAGTGCCTGGCTCACATCCGCTGCTTTCTTTCGGGGGTGGGGGTGCGCGATCCCGGCGCGGTCGCCTGGAGGGGGCGTGTTTTCTTACGGTTCTCTCGAAGTTCTCTTACGACGGGACGGCACCGTATCGTCGCAACGCGAGCGTAGGCCGAGGGGGCGTCGGAACGCAACCGTATCGTCGTGGCGTGGGGGAGGGGGCTGGGCGATATGGTCGCGGGGCGTCGGGAAGGTGACGGCGTCGGGACGGGACGGTTGCGTCGTCACGTTCTGCGTGGGGACGGGACCGTATCGTCGCGACGCCCTATGCTGGGGCGCATGACGACGAACGCCGAGAGTGCCGGGACGCGGACGCGCCGTAGAGCGCCGGCCGGGGCCGCGGTGCTCCGTGAGGACGTGACGGAGGCCATCAGGGCCGCCGTCTTCGAGGAGCTGGCGTCCGTCGGCTACGCGCGGATGTCGATCGAGGGCATCGCGCGGCGCGCAGGGGTCGGCAAGACAGCGGTGTACCGGCGCTGGAAGTCGAAGCTTCACCTGGTCCTTGAGATCGTCTCCGCGGTCGCGGTGCAGGGCCTGCCGGTCCCGGACACGGGGAGCCTTGAGGGTGACCTGCGGCTGCTCTACGAGTTCATGTCCCGCGCCCTGCGCCACCCCGTCGTCTCGCAGATCGTCCCCGACCTCCAGGCCGAGTCCGCCCGCAACGCGGAGATCGCCGAGGCCGTCCAGAAGGCGCTGCGCGACGGCCAGGAGAGCGTCGCGAACAAGATCATGCTGGCGGCGATGAACCGGGGCGAGATCAGCGAGAAGTTCGACGACGAACTCGCCCTCGACCTTGTCTCCGGGCCGATGTACTGGCGGGCGCTGGTGGTGCGGCAGGGGGTCGACAAGGGGTATCCGGCGCAGCTCGCGCGGGCTACGGCGGCTGCGCTCAAGGCGTTGTGAGGGTGGGGAGTGCCGCGAGCCCGTGAGTCTCGTGAACCTCGCCCGTTCCCGTGAGGGCGATCCCGTGAGCGCGCCCCGGGCGCGACCCCGGCGGCTTCACGGCGCCGAGGCGTGTCCGGCCGGCCCGGACGCCGTCGACCGCCCCGCCGACTCCAACCGCCCCGCCAGCTTCACCAGTTCCGCCGCCTCCAGCACCCGTCCCCCGAACCCCGGCAACGGCACCCGCACGGCCCGCGTCCACCGCTCCGGGATCCCCTCGACCCCGTACACCGCCCCGGCCAGCGCTCCCGTGACGGCGGCCACCGTGTCCGTGTCGCCCCCGAGGTCGATCGCGGCGCGCAGGGCGGCCTCGAAATCGCCGGTGGTGCGCAGCGCCCACACGGCGGAGCCCAGGCAGGGCCAGACCGCGCCGTTGAACTCGGTGGCCTGGTCGGGGTGCCAGCCGGGGGCGAGGACGGTGGCGTAGCGGTCGCGGTGGTCGGGGTGGAGGAGGGCGAGGGTCTGCGGGACGACGGTCAGGGGGTCGTTCCCGGTGAGGGCGGCGCGGATCAACTCGTGCAGGGCGGCGGTGCCCTCCCAGGCTGCGGCGTCGCCGTGGGTGAGCGCGGCGAGGCGGCGGCCCGCGTCGAGGGTGGCCGACCGTCCTCGGCCGGCGAAGTACACCGCCGAGGTGGCCGCCCGCATCAACGCGCCATTGCCCGCTGCCCGTTGGCTCACCTGGAAGTGGAGCGCGGCGGCGAGGTCCCAGGGGTCCCCGCTCGTCAGGACCGCCTCGGTCTGGAGGCCGATGTCCTTGGGGTCGGCCGCCGCCCAGCGCCGGAAGCGGTCGAAGACGTCGGCGGGGTCGAGCCCGCCGCGCTCCAGGAGGGACTCCCCGACGAGGACGGCCATCTGCGTGTCGTCCGTGGCCTCCCCGGGGTCCCAGCCTCCGCCGCCGCACATCTCCTCGGCCGGGGCACCCGGCGGGAACCGTGCGGAGAACGCTCCCTCGGGGCCGAACTCGAAGGGGGCGCCCAGCGCGTCCCCGACGGCGGAGCCGAGGACGGCGCCGGTGGCGCGGGAGCGCCGGGACGTCTCTTTCCGTACCGCTGACACAGGGCCCCGCTACCGCCCCGCCGCCTCGGGGTGCAGCCGCACCCACCCCTCCCAGGCGGACGAGATCATCTCCCGCACGTCGTGCTTCGCCTTCCACCCCAGCTCGGTGGCGATCCGCTCGGCGGAGGCGACCACGCGTGGGGGGTCGCCGGCGCGGCGCGGGTGGAGCGTCGGGGGCAGGTCGTAGCCGGTGACGGCGGCGATGAGGTCGATCATCTCGCGGACGGAGACGCCCTCACCGCGGCCGATGTTGAGGGTCAGTGTGCGCCCCGGGGACGTCTGGAGCGCGCGGGCCGTCGCCACGTGGGCGTCGGCCAGGTCGACGACGTGGATGTAGTCGCGCACGCAGGTGCCGTCAGGGGTGGGGTAGTCGGCGCCGAAGACGCGCGGGGCCTCGCCGGCGGTGAGGCGTTCGAAGACCATGGGGACGATGTTGAAGACGCCGACGTCGGCGAGGGCGGGCTCGGCCGCGCCCGCGACGTTGAAGTAGCGCAGGCAGGCCGTCGACAGCCCCGTCGCCCGCGCGGTCGCGTTCACCAGCCACTCGCCCGCCAGCTTCGTCTCCCCGTAGGGCGACATCGGCCGGCACGGTGTCTCCTCGGTGACCAGGTCCACGTCGGGCATGCCGTAGACGGCCGCCGAGGAGGAGAACACGAACGACGCGACGCCCGCCTTCGTCACCTCGTCGAGCAGGACGCGCAGCCCCTCGACGTTTTCCCGGTAGTAGTGCAGCGGGCGCTCCACCGACTCACCGACCTGCTTCTTCGCCGCCAGATGCACCACGCCTGTCACACCGTGGGCGGCCAGCACCGACGCCACGCGCTCCGCGTCCAGCGTCGACCCCTCCACCAGCGGCACCCCCGCCGGGAGCCGCTCGGGGATGCCCGACGACAGGTCGTCGTACACGACCGCCCGCTCGCCCGCCTCCGTCATCGCCCGCACGACATGCGCCCCGATGTACCCGGCGCCCCCCGTGATCAGCCACGTCATGTCCGGCCTTCCCCTCCACGTCTCGGCCTCGTGCCCCCAGTCAAGCAGGCGCGGGCTCCCGGCGCAGAGCCTGTGGACAACTCTCCGTGCCACCCTCGGCGCGGCCCGTGGTCGCACGCCAGAGGCGGACGAAGGACAGCACCGCGGCGGTCAGCAGGAGGCCGTTGCGCAGCAGCATCAGGAAGCAGCCGGCCCAGGAGCAGTCGATGAGCGTGAAGTACAGGACCGGGAACACGGCCGCGCTGACCGCCGTCGCCGCCAGGACCAGCGCGGCGACCGGCCGCTGGACGGTGTGCCGGGAGGTCAGGCACACCGCGGACAGGCCGATCAGCCAGATCATGTACTGCGGGCTGATCACCCGGCTGGTGACCGTGAACAGCAGGACGGCGCACAGGGCCGCGTCGAACGGCGTCGCGGACGTGTGCCGCCGGGAGCGCAGCCGCCACAGCAGGAGCAGCGCGAAGGCGACGGCCGTCAGCGCGAGGGAGGCGTCGGCGACGGCGCCCACGTGCGGGCCGACGAACTCTATGGCGCCGTACTGGTAGCGCACGACACCCGGCCACCCCGCGTGGGTGGCGAACATCAGGAACGTGCCGCCCAGGGACTCGATCTGCACACCCCGCCCGCCCTGCTGCCGCAGGAACGCGAACGGGTGCGCGAAGGCCGCCACCAGGACGGCGAGAACGGTGACGGCGGTGACGGCCGCCCCCGCCCACGCCGCGCGCGTGGGACGGCCCTTCGGCACGCCCAGGAGGAGGAGCGCCGGCCACACCTTCACCAGTGCCCCGAGCGCCGCGAAGGCGCCGCCCACGCGCGGGCGGCGTGCCGTCGTCACCAGGGAGATCACCGCCAGCATGGTGACCTGGACGTCGTAGCGGGCCAGCGGGGTGTGCAGCAGGAGCGGCAGACCGCACACCCACAGCGCGGCGCCGGCCAGGGAACGGCCCGGGGCGGCGCCCGCGCGCGTGAGGACGGCCGTCGTCACTGCGTCGCACAGGAGCGTCAGGACGACGAACGCCTGGAGGTAGGAGAGGAACGGCAGCAGCGCGGGCGAGAGCATGACCGCTCCGGCGCCCGGCGGGTACTGCCACAGGGGATCATGGGTGGGGAACGTGCCGTGGACGAGGACGAGATACCAGTCGTGGTACAGCTGTGCCACCTCGCGGGTGACACTGCCTTCGCCGAGCCATCGCGAGTCGCCGTGCGTGAGCAGCCAGAGCATCCACGCGCGCGTGGAGAGCCATCCGGCGCCGAGAACGAACAGGCGGTGACGTTTCTTCGCACCGCCTGGAGGGCGGGAGGAAGCGGTGGTCATTTGCCGGATCGTAAGCGGGCCGTATCCCGTTGCTGCACTAATGGACACCTAGAACACAGTGAATCGCAGGTAAGACCGCTCCTATGGCTCAGATGACGCAGAATCGGCCCGTGACGACCACTCGCTTCGCGCGCTCGCGTCCTGCCGCCACCGCCGCCATATCCGTGCCCGTCGTGACCATGACCGTCCTGGGGCTCTGGGGGATCGACCGCGGCGGCATGTGGCGCGACGAAGCGGTCACCTACGAGGTCGGGCAGCGGTCGCTGCCGCAGATCTGGCGCCTGCTGCACGAGGTCGACGCCGTGCACGGCCTGTACTACCTGTTCATGCGCGTCGTCCTCGGCGTGCACGCGAGCGAGGTCGCCCTGCGGCTGCCGTCCGTCGTCGGCGCCGCCGTCGCCGCCGGGCTGGTCGCGGCCATCGGCACCCGCCTCGCCCGGCCGCGCGTCGGCCTGTGGGCGGGCCTGCTGTTCGCGTGCTCCCCGATGGTCTCCCACTACGCCCAGGAAGGCCGCTCCTACGCCCTCGTGGCGGCCGGCGCGCTCGGCGCGACCCTCCTGCTCCTGCGGGCCCTCGACGGCGGCTCCTGGTGGCCCTACGGCCTCACCCTCGCCGTCACCAGCCTGCTGCACGAGTTCGCCGTGCTGATCCTGATCGCCCACGGCGTCACCCTGATCCTGTCCCGCGCCTCCAGACGGGACTGGACGCGCTGGACCGCTTCGTCCGGGGTGGTCGTGCTGGTCCTCCTGCCCCTCGTGTACGTCTCCAACGGGCAGTCCAAGCAGGTGTCCTGGCTGGCCCGCCCGGACCTGGAGCAGGTCGAGGACCTGACCCGGAAGTTCTTCGGCATCCCCGGCGCCGTCTACTGGACCGGCCTGCTGCTCGCGCTCGTCGCCCTGCCGGGCCGGCGCCGCCTGTCCGTCGCGACGGTCGCCGCGCCCCTCCTCGTCCTCCCGCCCGCCGTGCTGCTCCTGGCCTCCCAGGAGAAGCCCATGTTCGACGACCGGTACGTCCTGTACGCGCTCGCCGGAGCGCCGCTGCTCGTCGCGGCGGGCGCGGACCGGCTGCTGTCCCTCGCGGCGGCACGGCTCTCCCCGCGCGCG
>NZ_JBTYMC010000177.1:0-13802 GCF_054880855.1 Streptomyces sp. S6
GTTCGAGGGCGCGCACGGCCTGTTCGGAGCGGAGCGCGCCGGGGAGTCCGCCTTCGTCGCGGGCGAGGTCGGCGAGTGCGTACAGCGCGTTGCCGAAACGGTCCGCCTGGGCGGTGGAGGGGGATGCGGTGCAGACGGCGGCCACCAGGTCGCCGTACGCCTCCAGGAAGCGTGCGCGGGTGCGGCGGCCGTGGACGATCCCGTCGTCCGCGCGGTGGGTGAGGTCGAGGGGGTAGCGGTCGAACCGGTGCTGTCCGAGCCCGCGCACGAGCCGGTCGCACCAGAGTCCGGCGTCACCGCTCACATACGGATGGCCACCCTCCGTCAGCAGTCCGATGCGCACGAGCGCACCCCCGATCTCCCGTTCAGGGAGCCGTCGTTGGCCCGACGGCTCGCAGCGGGAAGAACGTATGCGGACAAGGCGGGGGTGCGGCGGACGGTTGTCCGTCGCACCACCAAAAGGGGTGAACGGCCGTAACTTTCCCGTGCGGGTCGCGTTCTGTCGCGCTAAGGAATCACACGGTCACCGGGCGGCGGACCGAACATCACACAAAAGCGCCCCAGGGCGACACCCTGGGGCGCTCGGTGGGCTCAGGCCGCGGCCAGCTCCCGCCGTTCGGCCCTCCGGCGGGCGGCGACCCCCGGATCGAGCGCCGGGACGGCGGCCAGGAGCTGCTTGGTGTAGTCCTCGCGCGGCGTGTCGTACACCTCGTCGGCGGGCCCCTCCTCGACGATCCGCCCGCCGCGCATGACGGCGACCCGGTCGCTGACCTGGCGGACGACGGCGAGGTCGTGGGCGATGAAGACGAGGGCGAGGCCGAGTTCGCGCTGGAGCTCGCCCAGGAGGGCGACGACCTGCGCCTGGGTGGTCACGTCGAGCGCGGAGACCGGCTCGTCGCAGACGATCACCCGGGGGTCGGCGGCGAGCGCGCGGGCGATGCCGACGCGCTGGCGCTGGCCGCCGCTGAACTCGTGCGGGTAGCGGTCGTAGTGGGCCGCTTCGAGGCCGACGCGCTCCAGGAGTTCACCCACGCGCGCGTGGATGCGCTTCTCGTCCTTCTCGCCCCGCGCGCGCAGCGGGTCGGCGATCGACTCGCCCACGCTGCGGCGGGGGTTGAGGGAGGAGACGGGGTCCTGGAAGACCATCTGGACGGCGGGGTCCACACGGGTGTGCGCGCGCCCGTCGTAGCGGAGTTCGCCGGCCGTGGGCTTCAGGAGGCCCACCAGCATGCGTCCCAGCGTGGTCTTGCCGCTGCCGCTCTCCCCGACGACACCGAGGGTCTCGCCCCGGCGGACGGTCAGGGAGACGTCGTCGACGGCCCTGAACGCCTTCCTGCCGCGCCCGAACTCGCGCCGCAGGCCGGTGGCTTCGAGGACGACGTCGTCGGTCGCCTCGGAGCCCGTGCGACGCGTCTCCACGCGCGGGACGGCGCCGAGCAGCTCACGCGTGTAGGCGTCCTTCGGGGCGCTCAGGACGTCCGTCGTGGGGCCGTGCTCGACGAGCCTGCCGCGCCGCATGACGAGGACGTCGTCGACGCTCTCGGCGGCCACGCCGACGTCGTGGGTGACCAGCAGGAGGCCCATGCCGGTCTCCTCGCGCAGCGTGTGCAGCAGGTCGAGGATCTGGGCCTGGACGGTGACGTCGAGGGCCGTGGTGGGCTCGTCGGCGATCAGGAGGTCCGGTTCGCAGGCGAGCGCCATCGCGATCAGCGCGCGCTGGCGCATGCCGCCGCTGAACTCGTGCGGCCGTGAACGTGCCCGGCGGGCCGCGTCCGGGATGCCGACCCGGTCGAGGACCTCGACGGCACGCGCGCGTGCGGCACGTTTCGCCGCGCGCGTGTGCACCCGGTACACCTCGGCGATCTGGTCGCCGATCGCGTAGTACGGGTCGAGGGACGACAGCGGGTCCTGGAAGACCATCGCCGCCTTCCCGCCGCGCAGGCGCCGCAGATCCTCGTCCGAGGCGTCCTGGACGGCGGTCCCGGCGACGGTGACGGAGCCGCGCACGCGCGCGCCTGTGCCCCGGTGCAGGCCCAGCAGCGCCGAGGCGACGGTGGACTTGCCGGAGCCGGACTCGCCGACCAGAGCGAGCGCCCCGCCCTGCGCGAGGGTGAAGGAGAGGCTGTCGACGGCCTTCAGGGCGCCGAACTCGACCGTGAGGCCGCTGACTTCCACGAGGCTCACGCGAGCACCACCCGTCGGTCGGCCACCGCGTACAGGACGTCCGCGAAGGCGTTGGCGAGGACCACGAAGAACCCGATGACCAGGACCATGCCGACGACGACCGGGAGGTCGACGACGCTGACCGCGTGCACGAGCTCCTGCCCGATGCCGGGGAGCCCGAACAGCGTCTCGATGAGGACGGCGCCGCCCACCGCGCTGCCGAAGTCGTTGGCGTTGAGGGCGATGACGGGGGCGAGCGCGCCGCGCAGGGCGTGCCGTCCGATGATCGCCCGCTCGCCGACGCCGTACGCGCGGAAGGTGCGGATGTGGTCCTCCGCGAGGGTCTCCAGCATCGACGTCCGCGTGAGGCGCGCGAAGTAGGCGGCCTCGGCGAGCGCGAGGGTGAGCCAGGGCAGGAGGAGGTTCCACGCCCACTGTTCGGGGTCGTCGGAGAAATTGACGTACTGCGGGAACGGCAGCAGTTCGAGCTGCCCGCAGACGACGATCATCAGCAGCAGGCCGATGACGAAGACCGGCATGGCGATCCCGGCGAGAGTGACGCCGGTCAGCGCGCGCTCGGTGAACCGGCCGCGCCGCCACACCGACAGCACGCCCGTGCCGACGCCCAGGACCAGCCACAGCACCATCGCGCCGAACACCAGCGACAGGCTGACGGGGAGCTTGCCGAGGATCGTCTCGGTGACCTGCTGGCCGCTCTGGTACGACATGCCGAGGCAGGGCGCCGAGCAGTGCTCGACGGACGTCCCGGTCGAGTAGTCGTGGCCGGCGACGATGCCCTGGAGGAAGTCCCAGTAGCGCAGGTACAGCGGGTCGTCGAGCTTGAGCTGCTCGGCGACCTGGCGGACCTGTTCCGGCGAGCAGCGCGGGCCGCAGGTGATCTGGGCGACGTTGCCGGGGGTGACGTAGAAGACCACGTAGATCACCGCCGAGAGGGCGATCAGCGTGAGGACGACGCCGACCGCGCGGCGCACGAGGAATCCGGCGAGGCCGTTCACTGGGCGGCCTCCTTCACGGTCTCGGCCTTCGTCTCCTGCTTGCGGCCCGTCCCGACGCGCAGACGGGAGGCCGCGCGCGGGTCGAGGGCGGTGCGGACGCCGTCGGCGAGGACCATGAGGGCCAGCACCGTGACGAACAGGGCGCAGGCGGGCAGCAGGAGGTACTGCGGGGCCGTCTGGTACCAGATGTTGGCGGAGGTGAGCATCTGTCCCCAGGACGGCGTGGGCGGCTTCACACCGACGCCGAGGAACGACAGGGACGCCTCGATGGCGATGTTGGCGGGCGCCATCAGCGCGGCGTACGTGATGACCGGCGCGGCGAGCCCGGGGAGCAGCTCCCGGTGGGCGATCCGCCAGGTGCTCCAGCCGCTGAGCCGGGCCGCGGCCACGTAGTCGCGCTCCTTGAGGCTGAGCGTCTGCGCGCGGGCGATCTTCCCGACCGTCCCCCAGGCGACGAATCCGATGACCAGGGCGACGAGCACCGGGCGCGGGAAGCTCGCGGGGACGACGGCCAGCAGCGCCAGCGCCATGATGATCAGCGGCATCGCGACGATGATGTCCGTGATCCTGCTCAACAGTTGATCAACCCATCGGTTGCCGAGCGCGGCCGTGACGCCGACGACGACACCGAGGACGACCTGGACGACGGTCGCCGCGAGCGCGACACCGAGGGAGACGCGAGCGCCGTAGACGAGGCGGGCGAACAGGTCGCGGCCGGTCTGCGGTTCGACGCCGAGCCAGTGATCGGCGCTGACGCCGCCGAAGGAGCCGAGGGGGACGCCGCCGCGCGCCGAGTCGACCAGGTCGGGGTGGTAGGTGGTGGGGTCCTGGCCCTCCAGCGCGGTGAGGAGGGGCGCGGCGAGCGCGACCAGGACGAGGAGGGCGACGACGGCCGCCGCGACCATGGCGGCACGCTGCGCGCGCAGCCGCCGCCAGAACTGACGGGCACCGGAGGCCCCCGGGACGGCGATGTCCGTCCCGGGGGCCTCGGTGGCGTGGAGTGCCTGACTCATGTTGATTACTTGATCGCCATTGACTGTCTGTGTCGACTACTTGACCGCGACCTGGGAGATGTCGAGGACACCCGTCCAGTCGCTGATGACGACGTTCTTGATGTCCTTGCCCACCAACCGCTTGTAGACGGGGTGGAACAGCGGGACGGTCAGCGCCTGCTCACCGATCTTCTTGTCGAGTGCGCCCCAGCGCTTGGCGGCGGCGTCGAGGTCGGTCAGCTTGTTGATCGCGTCGATCTCGTCGTTGACGGACTTGTCGTTCAGCTGGGCGGAGTTGAAGTTCGCGCCGTCCGTGACGATCTGGCGGCCGTCGAAGATCGGGGCGAGGAAGGGGCCGCCGGAGGGCCAGTCGGCACCCCAGTGGGCAAGGAAGAGGCCCGGCTCGGTCTTCACGCTCTGGATGGTGTCGGAGTACGCGTTGTCCTCCAGGCCCTGGAGCTTGACGGTGATGCCGGCCTTCTTGAGTCCGTCCTGGATCGCGGTCGCGATCTCCGGGCCGGTCTCGGGGTTCTTCTCGTTGGAATGCGTCAGCGTGACGGTCAGCCCGTTCGGGAAGCCCGCCTCCTTCAGCAGCTCCTTGGCCTTGGCGGCGTTGCCCGTCTCACCGGCCGGGAACAGGTCGTACGGCGTGTAGCCGAAGGACTTCTGGTTCGGCAGGTAGGTGGTCGCGGGCTCGGCGAGCGCGGAGCCGCCGGCCGCGTTGATCACGGAGGAGCGGTCGACGGCGTAGGAGATCGCCTGGCGCACCTTCGGGTTGTCGAACGGCTTCACCTTCGGATTGAAGGCGAGATAGTTCGTGTAGCCGAAGTGACCGGTGCCGACGCGCGCGGCGAGGCTCTTGTCGCCGGTCACCTTCGCCAGCTCGGCCGGGCCGAGGTTGGTGTCCACGGTGACCGCGGCGGCGTCCGCGCCCTGGGACGCCGACAGCCGCTGGTTGATCACCGCGGAGTCGAGGCCGGAGCGCACGTCGATCTTGTCCGGGTACGCCTTGCGCTCGGCGTCCGTGGCCGCCGACCAGTTGGGGTTGCGGTCCAGGACGACGTGCTCGCCGTTGTTGTCGTTCGAGACGACCTTGTAGGGGCCGGAGGAGATGGGGTGCTGGACGTACTTGGTGCCGGTGTCCTTGGCCTTCGGGACCGGCGTGAACTGGGTCTGCGTGGCCAGGAAGGGGAACTCGCCCTCCGGCTTGTTCAGGTGGAAGACGATGGTCCGCGCGTCCGGCGTCTCGATCGCGGACAGGCCCTTGGGGTCCTTGTAGGGGCCCTGGTAGTCGGCGGCACCGACCAGCCAGTCCCGCAGGTAGGGGGCGCCGCCGGAGAGCTCGGGGGCGAAGGAGCGCTCGATGCCGTACTTGATGTCGGCGGTCGTGATCGGGCTGCCGTCCTCGTACTTGAGGCCCTCCTTGAGGGTGTACGTCCACACGGTCGCGTCCTTGTTGGGGCGCCCGGTGTCGGTGGCGAGGTCGGGGACGACCTTCGCGCCCTCGGCGCCGTTCTCGCGGTTGCGGGTGGTGAGCGTGCGGAAGATCAGGGAGGGCACGTTGCCGCCGCCGGAGGTGTACAGGCGGGCCGGGTCGAGGTTTTTCTGCGGGTTCGAGTCGAGCACGGTCAGCGTGCCGCCCTTGTGGGGCGTGGAGTCGCCGCCGGAGTCCTTGGCGCCGTTGTCCTCCGGCCCGCAGGCGGCGACACCCGCTGCCACGACCAGGCTGACGGACGCCGCGGCCACGCGGCGGGCTTTGACGGACGGTTGACGCATCGGTGGGGGCCTCTCGATCGACCGGACCGGTCGGGTTGACCGGGCTGAGTGTGTTGACAGTGGGGTTGATTCAGTTGACCGACTTGATCCGGTCACCCCATATCTCGACAGTCGTCCCGAAATACGAGACAGATTGACGAGGAGTGAGACGATCACGGACAGACGTGTGCCCCGGCGGCGAAGAGTCGAAAAAACGTGACCCAGGTCACGGGATAACGCGGGTGATCCGACGCGCGCACGCATGAGGGCGGGGCGTCAGCAACAGTGGATGTCGGCTACACAGAGCGCGGTCACGCCGATGAGCGCGAGCTCGATCGCCGCGCTGCCTCCGACATGACTAGACCACATGGGCAGAAATATGAACGAAAATCGGTCCGCATGTCAACGTGACTAATGAGCCGTTTGTCAACTCGCCGGGTACGCCCACGGGTTGGGCAGACAGTGGATCCCGTCGTGGTCCAGGAACTTCGTCTGCTGCTGCATGACCGGCGCCAGCTCGCCGTCCTTGTCGCACGTCACATGCCCGTTGCCGAGACGATGGCCCACCTCGTGGTTGATCAGCATCTGCCGGTACGCGTACATCTTGTCGCCGTAGGTCTTCGAACCCTGCGCCCAGCGGTACGCGTTGATCATCACGCGCTGGGTGGCCGCGGAGTCGCAGGAGACGTTGTCCTGCGTGGTGTCGAGGCCTGATTTCGCGCACCAGAAGGCGGTGGTGCCGGGGCTCGCGAGGGTGATGACGAAATCCGGCCGTCCGGTGAAGACCCGCTCGAAGGTGCGGGCACCGTCGTGGGCCCAGCTCCGGTCGTCGTTCAGGGTCTTCTGCACGGCCTGCGCGAACAGTCCGCCGTCCAGCCCGATCCCCTGCTCGACGTCCACCCGGTACGTGAACTTGCGGCCCTTCCCGGGCGCCTTCTCGACCCCCGGGACCGCGTCGAACTTCCCCGAGCCCTTGAGGTCCGCAGCCATCGGGTACTTCGCGCTCATCCGCTCGTCGTACGACAGCGGCTTCACGTCCGACGGCACGGAGGGGGTCGGCAGGACACCGGCGGCGCCCCCGGCCGTGCCCGCGCCCGCCTCGGCCGAGAGGCCGCCCTGCGCCTGGGGGCGGGCCTTGCCGCCGCCCCGGTCGTCGGAGGTGATCTGTCCGGCGACGACCACCGCGAGGACGGTCGTGACGGCCGCCGCGGCGATGCCGGTGAAGGCTCGGCTCTTGGTGTTCTTCTGCGGGGCCGGGGTGTCGGGGCCGGCGTGATCGACGTGATCGACTTGATCACCGGGGTTGACCGGCTGGACAGGCTTGATCGGTGCCGATGGGTGGTCGATGCCACGATCAACATCGTCACGCCGGTCAAGCCGGTCGATGAGATCGACGTCCATATGGACAGCCGTGTCCATACGAGCGGTCGTGTCCATACGTACGGCCGGTTCCCCGAACGCGTCCAGATACTCCTGCCGCGGTCCACCCCCGACCCGCGGCCTCGGCACGGCGGAGGGCCGCCCCCCGGACTCACCGAACGCCCCCCAGCCGCCCCCGGCCTCCCGCTGCTCGGGATGTCCCCCGCGCACCGACGGGAACCCGTACGCGGGCGTGCCGTCGAGCTGAGGGAAACCGTGCGGAGGCGCCCCCTGGGCGACAGCACCCTGAGGCGCCCCGTTGCCCCGATAGGGCCCGGTGGACGGTGAACCGCTCTCGTACCAGGACGCCTCGGCGTTCCGCGTGGGCAGCGGAGGCCGCTCCCCGGCCCCCGGCGCACCCCCCGTGGGGGCACCTCCGGAGGAAGCCGCACCCTGCGAAGGCACAGCCCCCTTCTTCGCCGGTTTCGGCGCCGGCCCGCGCCGACTGTGCCGCCCCACCCGCCTCAGCTCCCCGAATCCGCGCCGGAGACCACGTCACTGGAGACCACGTCGTCGCCCCCCGCGTCCGCCCCGGCGCCGTCCGTCGACGCGAGAAGGTCCCGGAAGGCGGCGGCGACGGCCTCCGGGTACTCCATCATCGCGACGTGCCCGGCGTCGGGCAGGGAGAGCAGACGGGAGTCCCGGAAGGTGCGCTCGGCCCGCCGGGCCATGCGGTAGCCGACGAGCTGGTCGCGGGCGCCGTAGACCAGCAGGGTCGGCGCGAGGACCCGGGCGGCCTGGCGCCACATGTTGTGCTGGCCGCCGAGGGTGTACGAGTTGACGAGCCCGCGCGCGGAACGCGTCATCGCGTCCCAGAAGTACGGCAGCCGCAGCCGCCGTTCCATCTCCTCGACGGCCGCCTGGAACCCCTCCGCGCTCACGCGCGCGGGATCGCCGTAACACAGCGCCATGACGCCCCGGACCCGGTCCTCCGGCGTCCAGTCACGGCTGAGACGGCTGAACAGCGCGGTCACCCCGGGCACCGCGAGCAGCCCCGTCGGGACGGCGGTGCGCTGGACGCGGATCTCGGGGAGGGCCGGCGAGATCAGGGTGAGCGTGCGCACCAGGTCGGGCCGGACGGCCGCCACGCGCGTGGAGACCGCGCCGCCCAGCGAGTTGCCGAACAGGTGGACCGGGCCGCGCCCCGAGGCGTCGAGGAGGTGGATCACCGCGCGCGCGTGCGCCGAGACCGAGTAGTTGCCGTCGTCCGGCGGCGGGGAGTCGCCGAAGCCGGGCAGGTCGACCGCCTCGCCGTCGACGACACCTTCCAGGCGCAGCATCAGGTCCGACCAGTTCTGCGAGGAACCCCCCAGACCGTGGACGTACAGCGCCGGAGGCAGCCCCTCGCGCGCGGGAGGACGGGAACGGACCGAGAGCGTCGTACCGGGAAGCCGGACCGACCTCAGGCGCTCGCCTTCCGCGACCCGGACGGGCAACACCTTCGGAAAGGCGTTGACGGGCGGCGGAGTTGGCACCTCGGTCGAAGACATGCGGCAATGTTACGAGACGATCACACGCGCGTCCGCGCGATCGGCATCACAGAAGGCGTGAAAGAACGCACAGCGGGGACGCGGAACCGAACAGACGTGAACGGGATCGGTCGGCCGGCGCCACCTGTCGCGCACGCGTGACACGGCATGGCGTCCGGAAGGGAGGTCTCCTAGGCTCGGAAGCGACGCGACCCCGAACTCGCACGTGGAGGGAGACCCGTCATGGCCATCGATCCCACCGATCCCGACAGCTTCGAGCACGGCGGACAGGACGACGTCGAGGCACCCGAGACCGACACGGCCGAGCAGCGGACGGAGCTGACCCCGGACGGCGACGACTCCCTGGAGGACGTCGACCCGGACCGCGGCGCCGAGGCGGACCTGCTGGAGCAGGCCCGGGTGGTAGCTCTGGACGAGGACGACTACCGCTGAGCCCGAGCCCCTCCCGGGCCCCTGGAGCCCCCACCGCGCCTCCCCGAACCGGCCGTACAGCCGACCCCGGGCGCCTCGTATGCCCGGATCGTGCCGGGCCGAAACCCCGCACGTCACTTCTGCACGGCTTTTCCCACCGCCCGGTCCGTGAAATTCTGCGCTCGCACCGCGCACGCCACGATTACCGAAAAGTACGATGGCGGCGCGGCCAGCACAGCACACCGCATGTGGACGACTTTTGGAGGCGGCGTGACAGCCATCGAGCAGACCGAGGCCACGCGCCCGCGAGGCACGCGCCTGCCGCGCCGTGCCCGACGGAACCAGTTGCTGGGCGCCGCCCAGGAAGTGTTCGTGGCACAGGGCTACCACTCGGCCGCGATGGACGACATCGCCGAGCGCGCCGGGGTCAGCAAGCCGGTGCTCTACCAGCACTTCCCGGGCAAGCTCGACCTGTACCTCGCGCTTCTCGACCAGCACTGCGAGTCCCTGATCCAGGCGGTGCGCACGGCGCTCGCCTCGACGACGGACAACAAGCAGCGCGTGCGCGCGACGATGGACGCCTACTTCGCGTACGTCCAGGACGAGGGCGGCGCCTTCCGGCTGGTCTTCGAGTCCGACCTGACGAACGAACCGGCCGTGCGCGAGCGCGTCGACAAGGTGACGAACGATTGCGCGGAGGCGATCTGCGACGTCATCGCGGAGGACACGGGCCTGTCCCGGCAGGAGTCGATGCTGCTGGCCTCCGGCCTCGGCGGGCTCGCGCAGGTCGTCGCCCGCTCCTGGCTGCACAGCGACCGCAGCGTCCCGCGCGACCAGGCGGTGCAGCTGCTGGCGTCGCTCGCCTGGCGCGGTATCGCGGGGTTCCCGCTGCACGGCACGGAACAGGCGGGCGCGGACGCGCACTGATCGCCTTCGAACGCGCACCGACGTCACAGCTCGCGTTTTTGTTCCCGGTGGGTGTTCGCTCCTGGCGTGGGTGGCCCGCGCCGTGTCCGTCCCCTCACCGGGCTAATGTGTGCAGCGTACGGCGCGGACGCCCGCGCACCTCACTGACCGTCGGAGGGACATAGCCGTGGAGGTCAAGATCGGCGTGCAGCACGCACCCCGCGAGATCGTTCTGGAGAGCGGTCAGAGTGCCGAGGAGGTCGAGAAGGCGGTGGCCGAGGCACTGGCGGGCCAGTCGTCGCTGCTCAGCCTCGTGGACGACCACGGGCGCAAGGTCCTGGTCCCGGCGGACCGTCTGGCCTACGTGGAGCTCGGCGAGCCGGCTCCCCGCAAGGTGGGCTTCGGCGCGTAAGGCACCCGGCAGCACGGCCGGGACACGGACGGAGCACATCCCCCGCACAGGGGAGGATTGCATTCCGCAGGTCACGGGTAAGACGGCTACGACCTTGGTGCACGGGACGGCCGTACGGGAGGGCCCACATGATCCTCGAAGCGCTCGCCTCCGCGATGCTCGGTCTCGCGCTCGCGTGGACGGCGACCCGCCGGCTCCCCCACCGCCTCCCGGCCCCCGCCCTGGTCCTCGCGACCGGCACCGCCGGAGCCCTCTTCGGCGACTTCGTCACCCACACGGCCTTCGCCTCCGGCCTCCTGCCCAGCCTGCTGGGAGCGGCCGTGGTGGGCACGGCGTCGCTCTCCCTGCTGCTGCGCCCGTCAGCGGGCCGGCTGAGGAGCCGGTCGATCCCGGCGTAGCCGGAAGAGGCGCGGGCGTGCCGACCACAACAGGCCCGCAGCCGCGCAACTCCCAGAACCACCCCCCGCAGAGCGCTACGCCGCCAAGCCCAGCGCAGCCATCCGCTTCGTGTGCGCCTCCGTGATCCGCGAGAACATCCGCCCCACCTCCGCGAGGTCGAACCCGTCGGCCACCCCTCCGACCAGCATGGTCGACAGGGCGTCTCGTTCGGCGACGACCCTCTGGGACTGCGACAACGCCTCCCCCATGAGCCGCCGCGCCCACAGCGCGAGGCGTCCGCCCACGCGCGGGTCGGCGTCGATGGCGGCCCGTACGCGCTCGACGGCGAACCCGGCGTGCCCGGTGTCGTCGAGGACGGCGAGGACGAGCGCGCGGGTGTCGGAGTCGAGCCGGGCGGCGACCTCGCGGTAGAAGTCGCTGGCGATCGAGTCACCGACGTACGCCTTGACAAGCCCCTCCAGCCAGTCGGAGGGGGCCGTCTGCCGGTGGAACCCGTCGAGCGCGGCGACGAACGGCTCCATGGCCTCCGTCGGCTCCGTGCCGATCTCGGTGATCCGGTCCCGCAGCCGCTCGAAGTGGTGGAACTCGGCGGACGCCATCTTCGCCAGCTCCGCCTTGTCGGCGAGCGTCGGCGCCAGCTTCGCGTCCTCCGCGAGCCGCTCGAACGCCGCGAGCTCGCCGTAGGCCAATGCTCCGAGGAGGTCCACCACGGCGGCCCGGTACTGCGGCTCGGTGGCGGCCTCGTCCCAGTTCTGGGCGGCGATGCCGGTGTGCTCGGGGGTTTCGGCGGACTCGTTGGCGTGGTCAGACGTCGTCATGAAACGCACAATAGTCCCGCCGCCCGGACGCCGTGATCCCCGACGGATCTCAGGGTCAAGACCCTGAGGGATACGGACAGTTCTCGGGGCCCGACCCGGTAAGAACCATGACGTGACCGAATCGGCCGTCGCATGTGCACGAATCCGGGGTATGGTGGTAATGCGCCTGCTGGTACCTCCCCGTACTTCGCAGGCCCATGTATGAGGATGCCCGGTCGCTGGCCCGATCGGCTCCGACCCGACAGCCCTCCTGTTTCGTACGGCACATCGCGTACGGACCGTCCGGAGGGACCCTCAGCGGTACGAGCGCTAGAGCGTCGGCAGAGGTCCCGTGCCCTACGGCTGGTCCGTAAGGCAGCCGACGTCCCCGGCACGGTCCGTCAAAGACCCCCGCGCTCGCCTCGCACCGCGTACACAGAAGAGGCAGCACCCTGACTACGACGTTCAGAGATCTCGGGATCCTTCCCGAGACCGCCGAGGCCCTGGAAGCCGTCGGCATCATCAACCCCTTCCCCATCCAGGAGATGACCCTCCCTGTCGCCCTCAGCGGCACGGACATCATCGGCCAGGCGAAGACCGGCACCGGCAAGACGCTGGGCTTCGGTCTCCCCCTCCTGGAGCGCGTCACCGTCCCCGTCGACGTCGAGGCCGGCCGCGCCGCGCCCGAGGCGCTCACGGACGCCCCGCAGGCCCTCGTCGTCGTCCCCACGCGCGAGCTGTGCACGCAGGTGACGAACGACCTGCTGACGGCCGGCAAGGTCCGTAACGTGCGGGTGACCGCGATCTACGGCGGTCGCGCGTACGAGCCGCAGGTCGAGGCCCTCAGGAAGGGTGTCGACGTCGTCGTCGGCACCCCCGGGCGGCTGCTCGACCTCGCGGGCCAGAAGAAGCTCAACCTGAAGCACGTCAAGTGCCTGGTGCTCGACGAGGCCGACGAGATGCTCGACCTGGGCTTCCTGCCCGACGTCGAGAAGATCATGGACATGCTGCCGGCCCGCCGTCAGACGATGCTGTTCTCGGCGACCATGCCGGGCGCCGTCATCGGCCTCGCGCGCCGGTACATGTCCCAGCCCACGCACATCCGCGCGACCTCGCCGGACGACGAGGGCGCGACCGTCGCGAACATCGCGCAGCACGTCTACCGCGCGCACTCGATGGACAAGCCCGAGATGGTCGCCCGCATCCTCCAGGCGGAGGGCCGCGCGCTCGCGATGATCTTCTGCCGCACGAAGCGGACGGCCGCCGACATCGCCGAGCAGTTGGAGCGCCGCGGGTTCGCCTCCGGCGCGGTCCACGGCGACCTCGGCCAGGGGGCCCGTGAGCAGGCGCTGCGCGCGTTCCGCAACGGCAAGGTCGACGTCCTCGTCTGCACCGACGTCGCCGCGCGCGGGATCGACGTCGAGAACGTCACACACGTCATCAACTACCAGTCCCCCGAGGACGAGAAGACGTACCTGCACCGCATCGGCCGCACCGGCCGCGCGGGTGCCTCGGGTACGGCGATCACCCTCGTCGACTGGGACGACATCCCGCGCTGGCAGCTCATCAACAAGGCGCTGGAACTGAACTTCAGCGACCCGCCGGAGACGTACTCCACCTCCCCGCACCTCTTCGAGGAGCTGAAGATCCCGGCCGGCACGAAGGGTGTCCTGCCGCGTTCCGAGCGCACGCGCGCAGGGCTCGACGCCGAGGTCCTGGAGGATCTGGGCGAGCCGGGCGGTCGTGCTCGTGGAGGCCGTGGCGGTCGCGGGGAGCGCGACCGGCGTGGTGGCGGCGAGCGGGACCGTCGCGGTGGGCGGGGCGAGTCCGCGTCCGTCGAGACCGAGGCCGGTACCGAGCGTCCGTCGCGGACGCCGCGCCGCCGTCGTCGTACGCGTGGCGGGTCCCCGCTGGAGCAGGGGGCCGCGCCCGCCGCAGCGCCTCAGCAGCAGCCCCGCCGCACCGAGCATCGCCGCGATCCCGAACCCGCCCACCACGTAGGCCGGGGTGGTCATCGGCATGTCCTTGGCGACCGTCCACAC
>NZ_JBTYMC010000178.1:0-13657 GCF_054880855.1 Streptomyces sp. S6
GGGTTCGGCGGCGGCGCCGGTCCGGCCGCCCTCGGCGCGGTCGCGCATGGCGCGGGTGTAGGCGGCGACGGCCTCGCGCAGGGGTGGTCCGGCGTTCTTGACGTAGGCGGCGGCCTGTTCGACGGTCTGC
This sequence comes from Streptomyces sp. S6, assembly GCF_054880855.1. Classification (NCBI taxonomy): domain Bacteria; kingdom Bacillati; phylum Actinomycetota; class Actinomycetes; order Kitasatosporales; family Streptomycetaceae; genus Streptomyces; species Streptomyces sp. S6. Next base: position 131 of record NZ_JBTYMC010000178.1, read on the forward strand.
GGGAGCCGGCCGCAGGCGTCGAGGATGTCGTGGGCGAGGCCGGCGTCCAACCCGGGGAAGTGCAGGCGCAGTTGCTCGGTCGCCTCGGCCTCGGTGGGCATGCCGATCTCGAACCGGCGGCCCACGGACTGCCAGTCGTCGGCGTCGGAGGTGATGAGGACGTGGCTGCCGCCGCCGGGGAGGAGTCCGCCGAGGTCGGCGGGGCGGCGGACGTCGTCGTAGACGAGGAGGAAGCGGCGGAGCTCTCCCCAGCCGCCGGCGAGGGCCTCCAGGGTGCGGGCGACGGCGTCGGTGGCGGAGCGCCGTACGACGCCCAACCGCTCGCCGAGCGCGGCGAGTTCCTCGCTGACGCAGGTCGCGGTGTCGGCGCGCAGCCACCAGATCGCGTCGTAGTCGGGGGCGAAGCGGTAGGCGAACTCCAGGGCGATACGGCTCTTTCCGACGCCGAGCGGGCCGGTGAGGATCGCGGGTTCGACGGGCCGGCCGGGCGGGAAGGCGTCGCGCAGGGTGTCGAGGCAATCCTCGCGGCCCTGGAAGGTGGCGCCTCGGGGCGGGGTCTTCCAGATCCTCGGGTAGCTGCCGGGGAACCGCACCCCGCCGGAACCCGGGGTGCGGGGCCGGTCGCCTCGCGCGAAGTGCTCCAGGAGCAGTTCCTCGGCCTCGGTCTCGCCGAGGTTCTGAAGGTGCGGTCCCTTGAGGTCGCCGAGCGGCGGCCGTACGCGGGTCTCCTCGACCCGCACGGCGACGATCGAGTCCGTCCGGTCCCCCGACCCGAGGCGTCCGGCGGCCCGCATGTGCTGCTCGATGACCGCGTCGAGCGCGGGCGCGGACTGGAGGGCGGGGGAGACGACGAGGACGGTGTACGTCGGTTTCGTGTCCGCCGGCGCGGTGTGCGCGTCCCACTGGGCGGTCGTCTCGCAACTGATGCCGAGCCGGGCGAGGACGCCCCGGATCCACTCGGCCCACAGTCGGTCGCGGGCGGCGTGCACGATGCGTGCGGTGCGCCGGCCGGGGGTGCGGACCTCCTCGAAGCGTTCCGCGAACCTGAGGCGCAGGGGTTCGGGGACGGGCCGCACGGAGGAGACCTTGCCCCGGCTGATCTCCTGCGCGATCCGTACGTAGGCGTCGAGTTGGAGGGACTTCGTGCCGGGGCGCAGGGTGAAGGGGACGAGGATCTCCTCGTAGGCGAAGGCGGGGTGGTGCGGGACCTCGACCTGGCCCCAGTACTCGTCGAGGGAGCCGGTGGTGAGGGGGGCGACGAGTCCGGCGAACCGCTGCTCGACGTAGGCGCGGCGGCGGCCGGCCTTGCCCGGTTCGGCGTGCTCGACGCGCATCGGGACGGGCAGGATGCGGATCTCCCGGCCTGCCTCGCGGGCCTGTTGGTGGATCTGGTGGGCGACGGAGGCGGTGCCCTCGATGGACTGGTTGCTGAGGTTGAACCCGGCGACGACGACGTCGGGCAGCCACAGGGTGCACACGCTCGCGTTGTCGGAGTGGCCGGTGCGGCTGTCGATCAGGACGTAGTCGTACGGGCCTCGGCGCAGCCGTTCGCGCAACGCCTCGACGAAGCGCCTGCCTTGGTGCTGGCCGTAGAAGGCGGCCCAGTCGAAGTAGGCGACGCGCTCGCTGTATTCGTCGTTCTGGATGCCGGGGCCGAGGTAGTCGACGGTGCCGGGGGTGTGGAAGTCGCTCCAGCGGACGGTGTCGCGGTGGGCGAGGACGTCGGTGTGCTCCGACAGGAGTTCACCCAGGCGCAGTTCGAAGGTGTCGTCGTCAACTCTCTGGCCCAGCAGGGCTTCGACGTCCCGGCCGTAGCCCTGGACCAGGTCGACGACGCCGGTGGTGCGGCTCAACTCCGGGTCGTTCAGGAAGGGGTGGTAGAAGCGGTGGAGTCCGGGGGACTCCAGATCCCAGTCGACGACGAGCACCCGGCTGCCCTCGGTCGCCAGGATCCAGGCGACGTTGGCGAGGGCCATCGTGCGGCCCACGCCTCCCTTGTAGGAGTAGAACGTGACTACGGTCGCCGGTTCATGGGCGGCCTCGGCGCCGGGCGGCTCCGGCTCCACGCTGCTCATTGATGCTGCTCCACATGTTCGCGTCAGCCATGCGGTCCGCGAAGGACGGGACGCTCACCGTCCTCCGGGGAGGAGAACCACGATCTGGTGCGACGGGCCGGGTCGGGCCGCTCGGTCGCGGTCCCGGTCGGGGCCGTCTCCCTCGGGGTACCCGTACGCCCGCCGAGCCACGGTACCGGTACGGGGGCAAGGTGCACATCCCATGAGACGGCAGATGTACGCGACATAGCCCCCCGGAACGGGGTGAGGTACCCGACATCATGTGCGGTCATGGTGGGTGGTGTGCGGTCTGCCGCCGAGAGTACTCGTTCCGCAACATTCCGCACCACCCTCAGATAGCCGCCACGCGCCGCCGGGTCGTGCATCAACGGGCCGACGCCGCTGCGGGGATAGTCGGCGCCGGTGGCCGGGCCCGACCGCCGGGCGGTCTCCTCCACCAGCCGCGCGGGCAGCCCGGCGCTCTGCCACACCACCTCGACGGGCCGCACGGACGCGTCGCCGGTGCGGTGCAGCCGCCAGCTGAGGCGCTCCTCGAAGACCGTGAGGTCGTAGGCGCAGGAGGGGCTGCGGAAGTACTCCTGGGAGTAGAGGACCACGAGACAGCGGCAGTTCATCGCCGGGACCTCGGACGGCGGGGCGAGCGCGCGGTCGCTGCGGCGGTGGTCGGCGAGGACTCCGTCGTACCCGGGCTCACGGCCCTTGCGGACGCGGATCTCGCTCTGGACGTCCGCGTGGAAATGCTCGACGTCCCGCCGGCCCACGCCCTCGACCGCGTGGCTGACGAAGTAGTACGGCACCATGATCCCTCCCCCCGGACCTCGCCCAGGCCCTTGCGATTCCTTGGCGTTCAGTGCAACGGCTCGACCCCGGCGGGCCTCCCCATGGTAGGAGGATTCCCTTGCCCTGTAACGGGGTTGTGACAGCCTTTCACCAGTGCGAGCAGACTGTCGTTCACGCGTTCGGAAACGTGCGCGATGAACGCCCGCAGGTCGGCGCAGTAGCACGACGGGTTGTCGTAACCGTTCTCCGCCCGATACCGGTGTGCCCGCAGCCCGCCGCCGCACACCTGGACGACGGGACAGTCCCGGCAGGTTCCGCAGAGCCCCGCGAGCCCCGCCCGCTCGGCCGCGAACCCCGGGTGCCCGCCCGCCTCGTCGAAGCTGTGCCGGCCGACGTGGAACCCGGTGTAGGCGGCCCCGTCGTGGACGGCCTTGAGGATGTCGTTCTGCTCGATCGCCCCGTCGGGCTGCACCACGACGACGTCGGAACCGCCGACTCCCCACAGCTCGGTGCCCGTTGCCCCGCCCAGCAGGACGTCCACCAGCGAGTCGAACATCCGCACCGGCACCTCCCGCACCGGCGCGTCGAACCACCGGTCGAACACCGCCGCGAGCCAGCGGGCGTACGGGGTGCCGGTGGACGGCAGTCCGGGCGGCGGGTGTTGCCGGGTGCCGAGCGGCAACAGGAGGTCCAGGGACGGGGGTTGCCGCTTCAGGAGCGCCTCGTAGGTCTCGACCGGGTCGGCCGCGAGATCGACGGTGCACAGCAACCCGGCGTAGAGGGCGGGCCGTTCGCACAGCAGCGCCAGCGCCTCGACGACGTCGTCGTAGGTCCCCTCCCCCGAGACGCGCCGCCTGCGCCGGTCGTGCGCCTCCCGGGTGCCGTCGAGACTGACGCCGATCCGGATGCCGTACCGCTCGCAGAGGTCCAGCCAACTCCGGTCCAGCCGACCGCCGTTGGTCTGGACGACGAGGTCCAGCGGGGTCTCCAGGTCTCGCCACTCGCCGCGCAGGGCCCGCGCGAAGTGGGCGATGCGGCGGTGGCCCGCGAGGAGGGGTTCGCCGCCGTGCAGCATGACGCGGGCACGGGGCGGGCGGTGGGTGCGGACGTGCTCGGCGATCCGATGAGCCGTCAACTCCCTTGTGCGATAAGGCATCACGCGCGGCTGGGTGGACCATCCGGTGTCGCGCAGGGCGTAGATGTAGCAGTCGGGGCAGGCGAAGTCGCAGCGGCTGTGCAGTTTGACGACGAACTGGGAGAAGGCAAGCGGTGGCAGTACGGCGTCACACCGCACTGTGCCACCCCGGCGGGGTCAGAGGGTCGCGCCGGTTCCTGCGCAGCAGCGCCTCCACCACCGCCGAACGCGGCAGGCCCGCCACCCGCTCGGCGGACAGCTCCCCCGCCAGTCCGGCTAAGTCGCCCCGCTCCCGGCCGTCTTCACGGCCGCTCTCGGTCGTCGTCACGCCGGCCTCCCCTCCCCGGGCCCCGCGCTGACACCGGGACCGCCCTCGGACCCTGCTAAAGTCCGGGACTCGTGAGACGTCGGCGAATATCACCCCGTACGCCTGACGTGTGCCCGTACGCCTGACCCGTGCGCCCGCCAGGCACTCTTCACTGTACCCAGGGCGGTCCGGTAAGCCTATCCTCGGAAAGCGGGGGGACCCTGACCGGCCGGGGGCCAGACGCTGCGACGCACATGTCCGGGCCGGTGAGCAACGCCCTGCCGGCTTCCCGGCGGCAGTCTGCGAGGGGCGCGTGGAGCGATCCGTCAACTACTACTACTTCTACACCAGTTGCACCCGCAGCGACGGCTGGCCGTCACTCAGCCGCTTCCACGCCGACCTGGAGTACCGGCTCAAGGCCCAGGAGGGCCTGTGGGTCGAGGGGGTGCTCGGGCCGCAGACGGGCTCGGGGCCGGTGCTGGAGAGCTGGGTCACGCAGGTCGGCGTCATGGTCGCGCTGTACTCCCCGGAGTACTTCCGCGACCGCGACTGCGGGCTGGAGTGGGCGGTGTTCCGGCATCGCATCCGCAGCCAGGAGTTCCTCACGGACCGGCCCGTCGCCGACTGCCTGATCCCCCTCGTGTGGAAGCCGGTCCCCCGCCTCGAACGGCCCCGGACGATCACGGACCCCTGGCCGTTCCTCGCCGATCTGGAGGACGTCGCCCCGGAGGCCGGCCAACTGTACGAGGAGGGCGGGCTGTCGGGCCTGATGCAGTCCCAACTCCCCGAGGCGAACGACCTGTACGTCGCCCTCCTCGGCCGTCTCGCCCGCCGCATCGCCGCCGCACGCGCCGTCGGCCTCGAACCGCTGGAGGGCATCCGCCCGCTCTCCCTGCACCCCGCGTTCGGCACGAAGCGGTCACCCGCCCGTCAGCCCGCCCCCGGCCGGGCGGTCGCCCAACTGAGCGCCGGCGGCCGGCTCAACCGCTTGAGCCCCGAACTCCGCGAGGACGACGGCTACCTCCACTTCTCGGACACCGCCCACCGCCCCGCCGAACCCCGCTCGGTGGCGATCAGTTACGTCGGCGCGGACCAGCCGTGGGCCGACTGGATGCAGGAGGTGCTGGAGGGCGACCCGGACGACCAGGGCGGGACCCGCGTCCGAGTCCACCAGGTGCGCTGGAGAACGGAGTTGGAGCCGCTGTCGGCCGCGGTCGCGCGGGCGCGGGCGACCGCGTCCCGGGTCGTCGTCGTGTTCTCCCGCAGCTACTTCACCGCCGCGACACCGGACCCCTACCAGTGGGAGGAGGTGTTCGTCGGCCCGGCGGCACGGGATCTGATCCCCATTCAGATCGATCACGAGCCACGGCCGTTGCTGGTGCGCCGGGTCGTCGAGGTGCAGCAGCTGAACGGTTCGGACGATGGTCAGGCGCAGGCTCTGCGCGACATGGTCGAGGACACCGGGCGGACGGTACCGGGTCAGCGCGAGGGGGAGTCGCGGTGACCCTGCCACTGCCGCTGCCGCGTTCCGCCCGCTCGGCGACGGCACCGCCGCCCATATCCAACATCCCTGAACAGAGCCTGCCGTTCGAGGGGCGGGACGAGCAGATCGCCCACCTGATGAAGCTGTTCGCCCAGTACGGCCATGTCCTGCTGCACGACGCGGAGCCCGGCGAGGGCTTCGGGAAGACTCAGATGGCCATCGCGTTCTGCAAGCAGTTCACCCGGCGCTACACCGTGGCCTGGTGGTTCGAGTGCTCCGGCGAGACCGACGACGAACGGCTGGCCGCGCGCATCGAGCGGCAGTACCAGGAGTTGCGCGCACTGCGCACGAAGACGCTCGGCGGGCCCGAGCCCAGACCGGACAGCAAGTGGCTCTTCGTGTACGACGACGTCTTCGACCCCGACCGGATCTACGAGCACTTCGTCCCCGGCGCCGGCCACCGCCTCGTCACCTCCCGTGCGAAGGGGCTGACCTGGGGCGAGAACCGGCTCGCCCTCGGCGGCCTCAGCCCGACCGTCGCCGAGGCCCTCCTGCTCAAACAGACCGACGGCCTCACCGCCGAGCAGGCCGAACGCGTCGCCCGCCACGCGGACTACCGTCCGGGCAAGCTGCTCACCGCCGCCGACGGCATCTTCCAGTTCGGCTACGCCGGCTACACGGCCCAGCTCGGACCCACCGCGCTGGACACCCCGCCGCACGGCATCCAGCTCCCGGGCACCGGCAGCCTCCTCGACCAGACCGACAAGCGCACACTGATCGAGGCCCTCGTCCGCTCCCCCGTCAACCGCACCCGCGACACCTTCGAACTGTGGGTCGAATCCATCAACCTGGCCATCAGACCCCTCCGGCTCGCGCCCCTCAGCGACACCGGCTCGACCCGCACCCGCACCGTCGCCATCGTCAACTTCGCCCTCTCCCAGCACACCCCGGTCGTCCTCTCCGCCATGGCCGGCGCCCTGGAGGAACTGGGCGAGTCCGACGACGAGGCGGCCCGCGTCGTCCGCCTCCTCGCGGACAAGGCGGCCAGGGAGTCGAGAGCGAACCACAACGGCAGACGGTGACCTCGTCGGCCTGGATGCCCAGCCGACCTCGCCCGCCCGGCTGCCTCACCGCCTCGCCGGCCCGCTTCCCGGAACCGCGGTTCCCGGAACATCGCCTCCGCCAAAGGCATTTCAGGCACACTCGGGACGTGCCGGCCGAGCGGGCCGGGTCACGGGGAGAGGCGGCGCCCGATCAGCGCAGGTGAGCGGCAGCGGAGACGCGCAGGTGAGCGGCAGCGGCTGCGCGTACCGAGAACCGCACCCCCATGCCCCCGCCCACTCGACCGTGCCTGAACCCGGGGAGGGCCCATGACCGAGCGACCGCCGTTCTTCTTCACCAGCTACGCCGTACGCCCGGCCGACAAACCGCTGGTGGAGTCGTTCCACCGGCGCCTCCAGCAGGAGACGGAGATCAAACGCGGGCGTTCGGCCCCGCACGGGGGCTTCCTCGACGCCGGCTCGATCACCCTCGGCGAGAACTGGCACCGGAAGATCGCCACGGCACTCGGCCGGACCCGCTTCCTCGTCGCCCTGCTCACCGACGACTACCTCACCAGCCCCTGGTGCGCACGGGAGTGGGCGGTCATGCGCGAACGGGTCCGGCTGGCGGCCCCCGAGGAACCGGTCGCGATCCTGCCCCTCTTCTGGACCCGGCTCAGCCGCGAACTGCCCACCGAAGTCGCCGACTTGCAGCTGAGGACGGCCTCGCTGGGCGCCCTGTACACCGATACGTGCCTGGTGGACCTGGTGCGGGGGGACGCCACGGGGTACGAGAGGTTCGTCATCGGGCTGACGGACCACATGGTGAAGGCGGCTTCGGTGGAACTCCCGGAGATGGAGGCGGAGTCGGCGGCGACCTATCCACCGGCGTTCGGGCTGGGGGCGCCGGAGGGGGAGACAGGAGCCGTCTGGGTCACGAAGGCCTCGACAGGCGTGAAGCCGGCCTTCGGAGCGAAATCGGGCACAGGCACACCATCAGCCTCGAAGGAATCAACAACCTCGGCCTCGGCGGAGGCAGCGACAGCCCTCGCGGACCCGATACACCTCTTCGAGAAGCGCACCCTCATCGAAGCCCTCCTGCTCTCCCCCATCTCGGGCCCCCGCGAGACCTACGATCTCTGGCTCGAATCCGTCCGACTCCTCGTCGCCCCAACCCAGTTGGCCCCCAGCACAGACGCGGGCGCACTGCGCATCCGCGTCACCGCGCTCGTCAACTTCGCCCTCCGCCAGAAAACCCCCACCGTCCTCCTCGCCTACGCCGAAGCCCTCGAAGAGCTCGGCGCCGACGAGGCGACCACCGAAGTACGCCGCCTCGTCGACCTGGCCGAGGCCAACTGGCCGTAACCGCCCCCTACTTCCCGAACACCCCGTCCAACCACCCCTGCCAGGCGACCTCCGTGCCCTTCGAGTCGGCGTCGGCCGCGAAGTCATGCACGCTGATCCCCACCGGAGCCCCCCACCGCCCCCGCCCGAACACCCGGACAAGCGCATGCTCGGTCCGCAACCCGATGAACTCCGGTGTCCGATAGTCGAGTACGGCGTCGAACTCCCCGGGCCCCCGCACCCGCAACCGCTCCCCCACCGTCTCCCCGACCCCCAACTCCCGCGCCACGACCCCCATCGCGTCCGGCGTGGCGGAGGCGGCCGGCCCCTCGGCGGCCGAAAAGACCACGGCACGCGGCGCGAAGTGCACCAAGTACTCGCGCAGGGTATGGAGATAGAAGTCCGTGTGCCGCCCGGCCCCGTCGTACTGGTTCTCCCAGTCGTCGACGAAGATCCCGCTGTGCACGTACCGCACCCAGGCCCGCCGCCCCGCGTCCCGCGCCTCGATCGTGTAGTCGAGTTGGTTGCGGGACTGGACGGGCATGCCGACGTCGTCACTCAGGTTGGTGTACCGGTGGGGCGGGTCCCACGCGGTGACGGTGGACCCGAACGGCCCACTCCCCCCGAGCCTCGGCTCGGGCGCCTCCATCGGCCACAGATACGCGCCGGGGTTCCCCGTCACCGTCTCCCACACCTGCTCCGGCGTGGCGTCCACCTCGAACTCGCGGACGATCTCGAATTCCTTCTCCGCACCCTGGGACATGGCAAGACTCCTGACTAGTCGTTCAACTCGGTGCCGGGCAAAGCTTGTTGCAGCTTCTGCTTCAGCGTCGGATGCAGCCCGAGGACGATCCGGTGATCACGTCCGCCCGCCGCGTCCGGCGCGTCGTACTTACGGATCAGCGCGCTCACCCCGGCCGTCAACTCCTGTACGAACGCGGCCCGTTCGGCGGCGGAGGCGAACCGCACCTCGCCGTCCAGCGCGTACGTCGCAAGCGGTTTCCGCGCCTTCGCCGCGCCGGTGATCAGCGAGCCGACGTCCCGGACGAGCCGGGCGCCGAGCGCGAGCAGCCAGCGCGCGGAGAGCTGGTCGCGGAACCGGTCCGGGTCCGGCTGCACCTCGGCGAGGGCGAGCGGCGAGATGACGTACGACGCGGCGGTGGCCCGCATCAGCCGCTCGGTGACGTTCCCCTTGCGCCGCTCCCCGGCCAGCTCCACCAGGCCGTGCTTCTCCAGCGCCTTGAGGTGATAGTTCACCTTCTGCCGGGGCAGCCCGACCTGCCCGGCCAGCATCGCAGCCGACGCGGGGCCCGCCGCCAGCTCCGCCAGCAGACGTGCCCTTATCGGGTCCAGCGTCGCGGCTGCCGCCTCGGGGTTCTCGATCACGGTGACGTCCAGCATGGGTCCACCGTCCCACCGAAAACTTTTTTTGTCCAGACGAGAATAGTTGTCGGACTGTCTATGCAGCAAACCTAATCGATACACGGTAGGAAATTTAAGTAGAACTTCACCATTGGTCCGCCGACACTACCCCCATGACCACAACACCCCCCTTCGGCCGCGCCCTCTGCGCGATGATCACCCCCTTCACCGAGACCGGCGCCCTCGACCTGGACGGCGCCCAGCGCCTCGCCGTCCACCTGATCGGTGAGGGCTGCGACGGCCTGGTCCTCTCCGGCACGACGGGCGAGTCCCCCACGACAACCGACGCGGAGAAGTCGGCCCTGGTGCGGGCGGTCCGCGATGCGGTGGGCCCAACCACCCCCCTTCTCACGGGAGTAGGCACAGCGGACACCCACCACTCGATCCAACTCGCCGCCCAGGCAGCCGACTCGGGCGCAACCGGCGTCCTCCTCGCGGCCCCGTACTACAGCCGCCCGCCCCAAGACGCCGTAGCAGCCCACCTCCACGCCGTCGCCGACGCCTCCGAACTCCCCGTCATGCTCTACGACATCCCCTCCCGCACCGGCACCCGCATCACCCCCGACACCCTCCTCGCCCTCGCCGACCACCCCCGCGTCCTCGCGGTCAAGGACTGCTCCTACGACTTCCTGACCGCCCAAAAGCTCATCTCCCGCACCGACTTGGCGTACTACGCCGGCTGCGACGAACACAACCTCGCCCTCTACGCGGTCGGCGGCGCGGGCTACGTCAGCACCGTCTCGAACGTCGCCGCCCGCCAAGTCCGCGCAGTCCTCGACCTGTTCGACGCGGGCGACACAACCGCAGCGGCTGAGGCCCAACAACGCCTCATCCCCCTCACGGAGTTGATGATGGCCTCGGACCTCCCCGGCACAGTGACAGCAAAGGCCCTCCTGACAGACCTGGGCCTTCCTTCGGGCCCGGTGCGCCGCCCCCTGCTGGACGCGGACCCCGAGACGACGAAGGCGCTGCGAGCGGCGTACGAGGAATGCGGCTGACCAACTCTCCCGCCCTCACCCCCGACGCGCCCGCCACCCCGCCTTCTTGGGCACCGCAGGACTCGGGTCATGCGTATGAGACTCCACCAGGGCCGCCGCCGCACGCTCCTCGAAACGGGCGAACTTGGCGACGAGTTCGGCCGCCATCGCCCGGAGCACAGATGTCCCCCTTGCACCGGTCACCCGCCAGCGCATGGAGCGCGGCGACCCTGACCTTCGCGTCGCGTCGGGATCGTCCGCCATCCCGGTCAACTCCTCCATCGACTCCACATCGACCAGATGATCGAGCAGGCGACAACACCCCTCCCGAACCCCCGCGTCCCCGCTCTTCAGCCCCGCCCGTATCGCCGCAAGCGCCCCATCCCCACTCCGCACCCCCACCCCTCCCGCTACCGTAAGCAAGATGCCACCCCACCCCCTCCTCTTCCTCGACGTCGACGGCCCCTTGAATCCCTACGCGGCCCAACCCGAACGCCGCCCCGACGGCTACACCACGATCCGCGCCTCCCCCACCCCGGACCGAGGCCCCTTCCGTGTCTGGCTCAACCCCGCCCACGGCCCCGCCCTCCTCGCTCTCCCCTACGACTTGGTCTGGGCGACGACCTGGATGTCCCAGGCCAACACCTGGATAGCCCCCGTCCTCACCCTCCCGCCCCTCCCCCACGTCGACTTCGGCCCCGACCTCCTCGCCCACCGCCCCGACGAAGTCCACTGGAAAACCCGGCACTTGCTGAAGTACGCCGCAGGCCGCCCCTTCGCCTGGGTGGACGACGAACAGTCCCCGGCGGACACGGAGTACGTCACAACACACCACCCCACCCCGGCCCTCCTCCACCACGTGAACCCCCGACTGGGCCTGCGGGAGGGCGACTTCAGGGTGTTGGAGGAGTGGGCTCGCAGCGAGGGGCCCCGAACATGAGGGTGAGCGCCCTCCCGGACCCCGGAAAGACGCTCACCGACCCCCGCCCACAACTCAGTTGTGGCTGTGCAGCACCTCGTTCAACCCACCCCACACCGCGTTGTTCGGCCGAGCCTCGACCGTCCCGGTGACGGAGTTGCGGCGGAACAGGATGTTGGACGCCCCGGACAGCTCACGTGCCTTGACGATCTGCCCGTCGGGCATGGTGACCCGGGTACCGGCGGTGACGTACAGCCCCGCCTCGACGACGCACTCGTCACCCAGCGCGATCCCGACCCCGGCCTCGGCCCCGATGAGGCACCGCTCGCCGATGGTGATGCGGACGTTCCCGCCGCCGGACAGCGTGCCCATGGTGGACGCGCCGCCGCCGATGTCGGAGCCGTCGCCGACGACGACGCCGGCGGAGATACGGCCCTCGACCATGGAGGTCCCGAGGGTGCCGGCGTTGAAGTTGACGAAGCCCTCGTGCATGACGGTCGTGCCCTCGGCGAGGTGCGCACCGAGGCGGACGCGGTCGGCGTCGGCGATGCGAACGCCCTTGGGGGCGACGTAGTCGGTCATGCGGGGGAACTTGTCGATGGACGTCACCTGGAGGTGCAGCCCCTCGGCACGCGCGTTCAGGCGGACCTTCTCGACGTCGTCCACGGCGACCGGCCCGAGGGAGGTCCAGGCGACGTTCGCGAGGAGCCCGAAGACCCCGTCCAGGCTCTGCCCGTGCGGCTGCACGAGCCGGTGCGAGAGCAGGTGCAGCCTCAGGTACGCGTCGTGCGCGTCGATCGGCTTCTCGGCCAGCGAGGAGATGACCGTGCGGACCGCGACCACCTCGACGCCCCGGCGCGCGTCCGGCCCGATCGCCTTCGCCGCACCCTCACCGAGCAGCTCGACGGCTTTCTCCGCCGACAGCCGCTCGCTCCCCGAGGGCCCGGGCTCCGCGACGAGCTCGGGGGCGGGGAACCAGGTGTCGAGAACGGTGCCGTCGGCGGCGATGGTGGCAAGACCGGCGGCCACCGCGCCGCTGGTACCAGGTGCAGTCGTGTCGCTCATAAGGGGAAACCTAACCGGCGAATGCCCGCAGAAGCGAACTGGCGGCCGGGTGTCTCAGGGTACGAACCCCTCGACGGCGGTACGACACGCCCCCGGCCTACGCTCCTTACCTACCACCCCCACTCCCACCCCTTACTTCCGCACGACCCTCCCGAACACCCCCCGAGCCGTCACCTCGTCCGTCCGCGCCGCCGGCAACCGCGCGAGGCTCGCGGCGAGATCACTCCCCGGCTCGGCACATCCGCCTCGGCGGCGACACTGCGGTGACTGAGCCCGTCGAGTCCCCGCTCCCGCACGACCCTCATCGCCGCGTCGATGATCCGCCCCTCCCCGAACAGCACGAGCCCGATGGCCGCGACGGACGCCGTCCCGACGCCGGCAGCAGATACCCCATGCGTACGAGCGCACACATACACATCCGGCAACCCCGGATACCCCGTGTTGTGAACGGCAGTTGAGAAAGCGTTATCGAACGCGATCACCCAAACGGCTACTCCCCCGTCACAAGACCCACTAGTGTTTCACCGTTCACACACCGGGCCCCCGCATTCGCGGCCCCGCCATGGGCGCCGCTGGAGGAATCAGCGCATGCCATTCAAGAAGTCCCGGCCCTCTCAAGAGAATTCGTGGGAGAACGGCTGGGCCCCGGACACCTCGCGGGCCCCCGGCACCCGACGTCTGTGGCTGGCCGGTGCCCTCGCGCTGGCCACGGTGACGGCCTGCGTCACGGCGATCACCGTCATGGACAAGGAGTCGGCAGACAGGTCCGACGAGGCGAAGCAGGCCGACACCAAGTCGGCCAAGGAGACCGGCCCCGGCCTGATCTCGTTCGCCTCCCCGACCCCGACGGACAACGCGTCACCGGCCGGCGGCAAGGGCGCGCAGCAGAGCGAGAACCCCTCGGGCTCCCCGAGCCCCTCGGCCGCCGGCCCCTCCGGCTCCCCGAGCCCGCAGGGCGCCGGCACGACCGGCGGCGGCAC
>NZ_JBTYMC010000179.1:0-13631 GCF_054880855.1 Streptomyces sp. S6
GGCCACCGCCCTCCTCGACCTGGTCCGCGCCGAGACCGCCACCGCGGCCGGCCTCGCGGCGGGCAGCGCCGTGCCGCCCGGGAAACCCTTCCAGAGCCTCGGCTTCGACTCCCTCATGTCCGTCGACCTGCGCAACCGGCTCTCCGCCCTCAGCGGCCTGCGCCTGCCCGCCACCCTCGTCTTCGACCACCCCACCCCCGCCGCCCTCGCCGCCCTCCTCCTCACCGAACTCGACCTCGCCTCCGCCGAGGCTCCCGACCCGGCCCGACTCGCCCTGGAAGCCCTCGAAGAGGCCCTGCGCACCCCCACCGACGACCCCGCCCTCGTGGTCCGTCTGCGCGCCCTCCTCACCCGCCTCGAAGCCCCCACCGCAGGCACCCGGGACACCGGCGACGACCTGGACGGCGCCAGCACCGCCGAACTCCTCAGCCTCATCGGCGACGAGTTCGGCATCCGCTGACCCACCCGATCCCCCTACAGCACGCACGGAGCACACCATGCCCATGGAGATGGAAGTCCCCCTGCCCTACCAGCGGGACGACGTCTGCCCCTACGACCCCAGCGCGCGACTCCGCAGGGCCCAGCGAGACGAACCCGTCACCAGGTACCGGATGGTCGACGGCCGGGACATCTGGGTCGTCACCCGCTACGACGCCGTCCGCGAGGCCCTCAACGACCCCCGCCTCAGCAGCGCCCTCACCCCCCTCACCCTCATGGTCCCCGGCGTCGACGACACCGGCCTCGACGTCTCCCCGGGCAGTTTCGTCAACATGGACCCTCCGCAGCACACCCGGCTGCGCCGCACCGTCGCCGCCGGCTTCACGGCCCGCCGGATGCGGGAACTCGTCCCCCGCCTGGAGAAGATCGCCGAGGACTGCCTGGACGCCCTCGAACGCGAGGGCCATGGCACCGACTTCATGACCGCGTTCGCCAAGCCCTTTCCCCTGCTGGCCATCTGCGAACTCCTCGGCCTCACCGAGGCGCAGCGCGAGAGCTACCTGAGGATCACCGAACAGGCCCCCGGACTCGCCGCCACCGCCGAGGAGGCGACGGAACTCGTCGCCGCCGCCGACCGGTTCATGCGCGACGTCGTCACCGCCCAGCGCGCCGAACCCGGCGACGGCATGATCGGCATGCTCGTACGGGACCACGGCGACGACCTCTCCGACGCGGAGATCACCGGCATCGCCAACATGCACCTCACCGCCGGCTTCGACACCGTCGCCAACACCCTCGGCCTCGGCCTCCTCGCCCTCCTCGACCACCCCGACCAGTTCCTCCTGCTGCGCGACGACCCGGCCGTCCAGGACACCGGCGTCGAGGAACTCATGCGCTACCTCAGCGTCATCTCCGCAACCGGCGGCCGGACCGCCACCGAAGACCTCGACATCGCCGGAGTCACCGTCAAGCAGGGCGAGTTCGTCGTGCCCGCCCTCGCCGCCGCCAACCGCGACCCCGACCACTTCCCCGACCCCGACCGCCTCGACCTGACCCGCCCCCAGGGCCGGCAGGTCGGCTTCGGGTACGGACCGCACCGCTGCCCCGGCGCCGCCATGACCCTCATCGAGATGAAGGTCGGCTTCACCGCACTGCTGCGCCGCTTCCCCGACATCCGGCTCGCCGTCCCCCGCGACGAGATCGCCTTCCGCGGCTACAACATGGTCCACGGCGCCCTCGCCATCCCCGTGACCTGGTGAGCAGCCGCCACCCCTAGAGATCCGCCCCCCGCCGATAGGGGTGCGGAGTGGATCTCTTCTGGGGGTTACACCGACGCCGTGCGGCCCTAGCGTCCGACACAGGCACCTCGACCGTCCCGCCACCACCGACGGCACCACCCTTGGGAGCCACAAGGCCATGAACACGTCCCTCGACGAGGTCATCGAAGCGCTGCGCACGACGCTGTCGGAGAACGAGCGGCTGCGCCGCACCAACCAGCAGCTCACCACCGCCGCCACCGAACCGCTCGCCGTCGTCGGCATCGGCTGCCGCTTCCCCGGCGGAGTCGAAGGCCCCGAGGACCTGTGGCGGCTCGTCGCCGAGGGCCGGGACGCCATGACCGGACCCCCCACCGACCGGGGCTGGCAGCACCTGCCCACCTACAACCCCGGCCACCAGGGCGCCTTCCTGCCCTCCGCCGCAGGCTTCGACGCGGGCTTCTTCCGCATCTCCCCGCGCGAAGCCCTCGCCATGGACCCCCAGCAGCGCCAGCTCCTGGAGGTCTCCTGGGAGGCCCTGGAGCACACCGGCATCGACCCCGCCTCCCTGCGCGGCTCCCGCACCGGCGTCTTCGTCGGCGGCGCCCCCCAGGAGTACGGCGCCCTCCTCGCCGGCTCGCCCGACGACACCGACGGCTACGCCATCACCGGCCTGCCCGCGAGCATCCTCTCCGGTCGCGTCGCCTACACCCTCGGCCTGGAAGGCCCCGCCCTCACCGTCGACACCGCCTGCTCCTCCTCCCTCGTCGCCCTGCACCTCGCCGCCCGCTCGCTACGCGCCGGGGAGTGCGATCTGGCGCTCGTCGGAGGGGTCCTCGTCATGACCACCCCGGCGATCTACGGCGAGTTCGACAGCCAGGGCGGCTCCGCCTCCGACGGCCGCTGCAAGGCGTTCGCCGACGGCGCCGACGGCACCGGGTGGGGCGAGGGCGCGGGCGTCCTCGTCGTCGAACGGCTCTCCGACGCGCGCCGGGGCGGGCACGAGGTGCTGGCGGTCGTCCGGGGTTCGGCGGTCAACCAGGACGGTGCCTCCAACGGCCTGACCGCGCCCAACGGCCCCTCCCAGCAACGGGTGATCGGTGCCGCGCTCGCCGACGCGGGCCTCACCCCGGCCGACGTGGACGCCGTCGAGGCACACGGCACCGGGACGAAGCTCGGCGACCCGATCGAGGCGCAGGCCCTGCTGGAGACCTACGGCCGGCACCGCGAAGAGCCGCTGTGGATCGGCTCCGTCAAGTCCAACCTGGGCCACACCCAGTTCGCAGCCGGTGTCGCGGGCGTCATCAAAATGATCATGGCGATGCGCGCGGGCACCCTGCCCCGCACCCTCCACGTCGACGAACCCACCCGCCAGGTCGACTGGACCACGGGCGACGTCCGCGTCCTCGCCGAAGCCCAGCCCTGGCCCGAGACCGGCCGACCCCGCCGCGCCGGAGTCTCCTCCTTCGGCATCAGCGGCACCAACGCCCACGTCATCCTCGAACAGGCACCGGACCCCGGCCCCGTCCCCGACACCCCCACCCGCACCCTCCCCGCCGTCCCCGTCACCCTCACCGCCCGCACCCCCGAAGCCCTCCGCGCCCAGGCCGCCCGCCTCCTCACCCACCTCGACCGCCACCCCACCCCCTCCCTTCCCGCCCTCGCCCACAGCCTCGCCACCACCCGCACCCCCCTCGACCACCGCGCCACCCTCACCGTCACCAACCTCCCCAAGCTGATCAAGGGCCTCCAGGCCCTGACCGACGGCGACGACCTCGCCGGCCTCGTCCAAGGCGCCGCCACCGGCGGCGGAACGGCGTTCGCCTTCGCCGGGCAGGGCGCGCAACGGGTCGGGATGGGGCGGGAGTTGTACGCGGCGTACGAGGTGTTCGCCGCCGCCTTCGACGAGGTGTGCGCCGGTTTCGGTGAACTGGGCCTGAAGGAGGCGGTGTTCGGAGGTTCCGCCGATGAGTTGGCGGAGACGGGGCTCGCGCAGCCCGCGCTGTTCGCCGTCGAGGTCGCGCTGACACGGCTGCTGGAGTCGTGGGGCGTACGCCCTGACGTCGTACTCGGGCATTCGCTGGGCGAGTTGACGGCGGCGTACGTGGCCGGGGTGTGGTCCCTGGAGGACGCCTGTCGCGTGGTGGCCGCGCGTGGACGGCTGATGCGGAACCTGCCGTCCGGTGGCGCGATGTGGGCCGTCGAGGCCGAGGAGCCCGAGATCGCCGAGGCACCGGGCGTGTGGCTGGCGGCCGTCAACGGGCCGCGTGCCGTGGTGCTTTCGGGTGAGGAGACGGCCGTGCGGGAGGCGGCCGAGTCGTTCGCCGCCCAGGGCCGCCGGGTCAAGCGCCTCGGGGTGAGTCACGCCTTCCACTCGGGCCTCGTGGAGCCGATGCTCGACGCATTCGCCCAAGTCCTCGCGCAGGTCACGTACAACGAGCCGCTGATCCCGGTGATCTCGAACGTCACCGGCGAGGTCGCGGGGGAGGAGCTGACCACCCCCGCTTACTGGGTACGCCACGTCCGCGCCGCCGTCCGGTTCGCCGACGGCATCGGCGCCGCAGCGGCCCAGGGCATCTCCAACGTCCTCGAAGTCGGCCCCGACGGCTCCCTGTCGGCGCTCGTCCGCGAAGCCGGACCGGGCCTGATCGCGGTGCCCGCACTGCGCCGGGACCGCAAAGAGCCCGAGGCACTGCTCGCGGCGCTGGGGGAGGCGTACGCCCACGGCGTCACCGTCGACTGGGACACCCTCCTCGGCGGCGCCGGACCACGCGTCCCGCTGCCGACGTACGCCTTCCAGCACCGCCGCTACTGGCCGCGTCCCGGCACTCCGGCCGGCAGCCGCCGCGAGGACGCCCGCCGTTACCGGATCACCTGGCGGCCGACCGAGACGACGCACACCGAACTCACCGGCCGCTGGCTCCTCGTCGGCACCGAGGACACGTCCGCCGTCGCCGAGGCCCTGCGTGACGCCGGTGCCGAGGTCGAGACCGCACCCGACGCGCGCGCGGCCCAGGGCGAGTACGCGGGCGTCGTCGCGCTGCCGCAGGGACCCGCCGACGCGGTGGCCCTCGTCCAGGATCTGCGGGCCGCCGGAACGAAGGTCCCGCTGTGGTGGCTCACCCGGCACGCCGTGGCCGTCACACCCGGCGACACCGTACGGCCCGACGCCACCCGCCTGTGGGGTCTCGGACAGGTCGTCGGGCTGGAGGAGCCCGGCTGGTGGGGCGGGATCGTCGACCTGCCCGCCGTATGGGACGACGGCACCGCCACCGCCCTCACGGCAGTCCTCGCGGGCGGCACCGGAGGCGAGGACCAGCTCGCCGTACGCGCCACCGGAGTCTTCGCCCGCCGCCTCGTCCGCGCCCCCCTCTCCGCCCGCCCGCCCGTCAAGCGATGGCAGCCGCACGGCACCGTCCTGATCACCGGCGGCACCGGAGGAGTCGGCGCCAACGTGGCCCGCTGGGCCGCCACCGAGGGCGCCCGCCACCTGGTCCTCACCAGCAGGCGCGGCGCCGACGCCCCCGGAGCGCCCGAACTCGGCCGGGAACTGGAGGCACTCGGCGCGTCGGTCACCTTCACGGCCTGCGACGCCGCCGACCGCGACGCCCTCACCGCGATCCTCGCCGGGATCCCCGAGGAACACCCGCTCACCGCAGTCGTCCACGCGGCCGGAGTCGTCCGCTACACCAAGGTCCGCGACCTCACCCCCGAGGAACTCGACGAAGTCCTCGCCGGGAAGGCGACGGGCGCCCGGCACCTGGACGAGCTGACCGCCAGGCTGGACCTCGACGCCTTCGTCCTGTTCTCCTCCGGCGCCGCAGCCTGGGGCGGCGGCGCCCAGGGCGCTTACGCCGCAGCGAACGCCTACCTCGACGGCCTCGCCGAGGCCCGGCACGCCGCAGGCCGCCCCGCGACCTCGCTGGCCTGGGGCATCTGGGGCGGCGACGGCATGGGCGCCGACCTCGACGAACAGTCCCTCGCCCGGATGGGCCTCGCCCTGCTGGACCCGGCGCTCGCCCTCGCCGTCATGCGTGAGGCCGTCGAGCACGACGAACCCACCCTGACCGTCACCGACACCGACTGGTCCCGCTTCACCCCCGTCTACGCGGGCGCCCGCCGCCGTCCCCTCATCGAGGACATCCCGGAGGCAGCGCAGTCCCTGACTCCCGAGGAGCAGCCGGACGACTCCCTGCGCGCCCGCCTGGAACGGCTCACCGAGAACGAACGCCGAACCGCCCTCCTGGACCTCGTCCGCACCCGTGCCGCCGCCGTCCTCGGCCACACCGACACCACCGAAGTCCCCGAACTGCGCGCCTTCAAGGACTTGGGCTTCGACTCCCTCACCGCGACCGAACTCCGCGACCGCCTGAACACTGCGACCGGCCTCACCCTCCCCGCCACCCTCGTCTTCGACCACCCCACCCCCGCCGCCCTCGCCACCCACCTCGGCCATCAACTCCAAGGCGACGCCCGACCGTTGACCGGAACCGTCGTCGTCCACCGCACCGACACGGACGACCCCCTCGTCGTCGTCGGCATGGCCTGCCGGCTCCCCGGCGGCGTCACGAACCCCGACGACCTGTGGCGGCTCGTCCTCGACGGCCGCGACGCGATCCTCGACGCCCCCGAGGACCGGGGCTGGGACGCGTTCGGTGACACCAGCGGCCTCCGGGGCGGGTTCCTCGCCGACGCGACCGGCTTCGACGCCGAGTTCTTCGGCATCTCGCCGCGCGAGGCCCTGGCCATGGACCCGCAGCAGCGACTGCTCTTGGAGACCTCGTGGGAGGCCCTGGAGAGCGCCGGGCTCGACCCGACCCGCCTGCGCGGCTCCCGCACCGGCGTCTTCGTCGGCGGCACCCCCACCGGATACGGTGCCCTCCTCGGCGACGGCGGCGAGTCCGGCGGCTACCTCCTCACCGGCAACAGCGGCAGCGTCATGTCCGGCCGGATCTCCTACGTCCTCGGCCTGGAGGGCCCGGCACTGACCGTCGACACCGCCTGCTCCTCCTCCCTGGTCTCCCTGCACCTCGCCGGACAGGCCCTCACCCGGGGCGAGTGCGACCTCGCCCTCGTCGGCGGCGTCGCCGTCATGCCCACGCCGGGCGCCTTCGACGAGTTCGACCGACAGGGCGGCCTAGCCGGCGACGGCCGCTGCAAGGCCTTCGCGGACGCCGCCGACGGCACCGGCTGGTCCGAGGGCGCCGCCTTCCTCGTCGTGGAACGGCAGTCGGACGCGCGCCGCCTCGGGCACCGTGAACTGGCCGTCATTCGTGGTTCCGCGATCAACCAGGACGGCGCCTCCAATGGGCTCAGCGCCCCCAACGGCCCCTCCCAGCAACGGGTGATCGCCCAGGCCCTCGCCAACGCGGGCCTCGCGCCCGACGAGGTCGACATGGTCGAAGCACATGGGACGGGTACGCGGCTCGGTGACCCGATCGAGGCACAGGCGCTGTTGGCGACGTACGGGCAGGATCGTGAACGTCCCCTGTATCTCGGGTCGTTGAAGTCGAACATCGGGCACACCCAGGCCGTCTCCGGGGTCGCGGGTGTCATCAAGACCGTGCTCGCGCTGCGGGAGGGGGTGCTGCCCAAGACCCTGCACGTGGACGCGCCGAGCGGACAGGTGGACTGGTCGGGGGGGTCCGTGGAGTTGCTCACGGAAGCGCGGGAGTGGCCTTCGGACGACCGTCCGCGCCGAGCCGGTGTCTCCTCCTTCGGGATCAGCGGGACCAACGCCCACGTCATCCTGGAGCAGGTGCCCGGGGTGGAGCCTCGTCCGGTGGCCCCCAGCGGACCGCTTCCGTGGGTGCTCTCGGCGCGGACAGAGGCCGCGCTCCGGGCTCAAGCCGCTTCGCTGGGCGCCTATGTGACCGACCGTCAGGACGACAGCTCCGTCGCAGTGTCTCTCGCCGCGTCGCGGGCGGGCATGGAGTGCCGGGCCGTGGTGGTCGGCGGGGACGGGGAGGCGTTGCGTCGGGGGCTGGCCGCCGTCGCTTCGGGGGCGGCTGACGCGGGTGTGGTGCAGGGGCGGGTGGGGGCGGGGGGTGTGGTGTTCGTGTTCCCGGGTCAGGGGTCGCAGTGGTCCGGGATGGCGTTGGAGCTGTTGGATTCCTCGCCGGTGTTCGCGGGGCGGATGGCGGAGTGTGGGGAGGCGTTGTCGGGGTTCGTCGACTGGTCGCTGAAGGACGCCCTGCGCGGTGATCTGGAGCGGGTTGATGTCGTGCAGCCGGTGTTGTGGGCGGTGATGGTGTCGCTGGCGGAGGTGTGGCGGTCCTTCGGGGTCGAGCCCGCTGCCGTGGTGGGGCATTCGCAGGGGGAGATCGCGGCGGCTGTCGTGGCCGGGGCGTTGTCGTTGGAGGACGGTGCCCGGGTGGTGGCGTTGCGGTCGCGGGCGATTCTCGCGCTGTCGGGCAGGGGCGGGATGGTGTCGGTGCAGTTGTCTGCTTCCCGGGTGCGTGAGGAGTTGGAGCGCTGGGACGGTCGCATCGATCTCGCTGCGGTGAACGGGCCCGCGTCGGTGGTGGTCGCGGGTGAACCCGGGGCGCTGGGCGAGTTGTTGGCGTGGGCGGAGTCGGAGGGGGTGAGGGCGCGGCGGATCGCCGTGGACTACGCCTCGCACTCCTCCCATGTCGACGCGGTGCGTGAAGAGTTGGCGGGCCTGTTGAAGGACGTGTCCCCGCAGCCGTCCCGTGTCGCGTTCTACTCCTGTGTGACCGCCGGCCGCCTTGAGACAACTGCGCTCGACGCCGACTACTGGTTCCGCAACCTGCGCCGGCCCGTCGAGTTCGAGGCCGCCACCCGAGCCCTCCTCGACCAGGGCCACACCCTCTTCGTCGAGGTCACCCCGCACCCGGTCCTGACCAGTGCCGTCCAGGACACGGCGGACGGCATGGGCCGCGACGTCACCGCGACCGGCACCCTCCGCCGAGACGAAGGCGGCCCGGAACGCCTCCTCCTCTCCCTCGGCGAGGCCTACGCCAACGGCGCCCCCGTCGACTGGAGTGTCTTCCTCCCGGAGACCGACAGCATCGACCTGCCCACCTACGCCTTCCAGCACAAGCGCTACTGGCCCGACGTCTCCGCCGCTGTCGGCGCCGGACGACGGCTCGTGGACGAGTGGAAGTACCGGGTGGTGTGGCGGCGAGGGACGGTCGCCGAGGACGCGGTGCCGGACGGCCGCTGGCTGTTGGTCGCGCCGCCGGAAGGTGTCGCGGAGACGCTGCGTGCGGCGGGTGTCGAGACGGAGGTCGTGCAGACGGCCGACACCCTCGCCGGGGACTTCACCGGGGTGCTGGCCGCGCCCGCCACCGTCGAGGACGCGCTGACGCTGCTGAAGAACCTCGACGCGGCCGGTGTCCGGGCCCCGCTGTGGTGGCTCACCGAAGGCGCCGCCGCCGTCAGCGCCGACGAACCCGTACGGCCCGAGGCCGCCGCGCTGTGGGCGCTCGGTCAGGTCGTCGGCCTCGAACACCCCGACTGGTGGGGCGGCTTGATCGACTGGACGCCCGAGGCAGGCCCGCTGCCGGTGGGCGTCCTCAAGAGCGGGGCCGAGGACCAGCTCGCCGTACGCGCTTCCGGCGTCCACACCCGCCGCCTGGTCCGTGCCGCCCGCCCCGCCCGCGAGGCCCGCCCGTGGCAGCCGCACGGCACGGTCCTGATCACCGGCGGCACCGGCGGCATCGGCTCCCACGTCGCCCGCTGGCTCGCGAGCGCCGGTGCCGAACACCTCCTGCTGCTCGGCCGACGAGGCGCCGACGCCCCCGGGGCGCCCGAACTGGGCCGGGAACTTGAGGCACTCGGCGCGTCGGTGACCTTCGCGGCCTGCGACGTCGCCGACCGTGACGCCCTCGCCGCCGTCCTCGCCGACGTCCCGCTGACCGCTGTCATCCACGCGGCGGGCATCGCCACCTTCGGAGACGTCCTGTCCGCCACCGCCGAGGCCACCTCCGCAAAGGTCGATGGCGCCCGGCACCTGGACGAGTTGACGGCCGGCATGGACTTGGACGCGTTCGTCCTGTTCTCGTCCGGCGCGGCGGTGTGGGGGAGTGCCGGGAACGGCGTGTACGCCGCCGCCAACGCCTACCTGGACGGCCTCGCCCACGAGCGCCGCGCCAAGGGCCTGCCGGCCACCTCCATAGCCTGGGGCGGCTGGGCCGACGGCGGCATGCTCGGCGGCGCCAACCAGGTCGCCGACCAGCTGGAGCGCATGGGCGTACGGCGGATGCGGCCCGAGCCGGCCATCGAGGCGATGCGCGAGGCCGTCGAGTACGGGGAGACGACGCTCACCGTCAGCGACATGGACTGGGAGCGGTTCGCGCCGGTCTACGCGTTGTCCCGGCGCCGCCCCCTGATCGAGGAGATCCCCGAGGCGGCCCGCGCCCTCTCCGGCACCGCCTCCGAGGGATCCGAGGGAGATGGCAACCGGCTGCGCGACACCCTCACCGGTCTCACCGCCCTCGAACGGCACGACACCCTCGTCTCCTTGGTCCGTGAGCAGGCGGCGGCCGTCCTCGGGCACACCGGGCTCGACGGCGTCACCGAGGACCGCGCCTTCAAGGACCTCGGGTTCGACTCGCTCACCGCGACCGAACTGCGCAACCGGCTGAACGCGGCGACCGGGCTGAAACTGCCCGCCACCCTCGTCTTCGACCACCCCACCCCGACCGCCCTCGCCGAACTCCTGGCCCGGGAACTCGCCGTCGGTGCCGTCCCCGGGGACGCCCTCCACGCCCAGCAGGACCTGGACCGCGCGGAACAGTCCCTGCTCAAGGCGGCCGAGGCACCCGACATGGACCCGGACACCCTCGCCGACATCGCCCAGCGGCTGCACGACCTCGCCGCCCGGCTCACCGGCACGGCAGCCCCCGTCCGCTCGTCGGCCCTGCTGGACTCCGCCACCGACGACGAGATCTTCGACCTCATCGACGGCGACCTCGGCGTCGCCTGAACCCGTGCTCTCCCGCCTTCCGCAGGACGCCCCACCACACCGAACTGGAGTCGGCCACATGACAGAGGACAAGCTCCGCACCTACCTGCGGCGGGTCACGGCGGAGTTGCAGACCACCCAGGAGCGGCTGCGGGAGTCCGAGGAGAAGTGGCGCGAGCCGCTCGCCGTCGTCGGCATGGCCTGCCGGCTGCCCGGCGGCGCCGACTCGCCGGAGAAGCTGTGGCGGCTCGTCGACGAGGGCATCGACACCACCGGCGAGCTGCCCACCGACCGGGGCTGGGACCTGGAGGGCCTCTACGACCCCGACCCCGACAAACCCGGCAAGACCTACACCAAGGAAGGCTCCTTCCTGTACGACGCGGGCGACTTCGACCCGTCGCTCTTCGGTATCTCCCCGCGTGAGGCCCTGGCCATGGACCCGCAGCAGCGGCTCCTGCTGGAGACCTCCTGGGAGGCCGTCGAACGCGCCCGCATCGACCCCACGTCCCTGCGCGGCTCCCGCACCGGCGTCTTCGTCGGCGGCCTGCCCACCGGGTACGGCGCGATGCTGCTGGACTCCGAGGAGGACCAGGGGTACGCCCTGACCGGCGGCACCGGCAGCGTCATGTCCGGCCGCGTCTCCTACACCCTCGGCCTCCAGGGCCCGGCGGTCACCGTCGACACCGCCTGCTCGTCCTCGCTGGTCGCCCTGCACCTCGCCACCCAGTCGCTGCGCCAGGGCGACTGCTCCCTCGCACTCGCCGCCGGCGTCGGCATCCTCGCCACCCCGGCCGCCTTCGTCGTCTTCGCCCGCCAGCGGGGCCTGTCCGTCGACGGCCGCTGCAAGGCGTTCGCGGACGCCGCCGACGGCATCGGCTGGGGCGAGGGCGCGGCGGTCGTCCTGCTGGAGCGGCTCTCCGACGCCCGCCGCAACGGCCACCCCGTGCTGGCCGTGATCCGGGGCTCCGCCGCCAACCAGGACGGCGCTTCCAACGGCCTCGCAGCCCCCAGCGGACCCGCCCAGCAGCGCGTCATCCGACAGGCCCTCGCCACAGCAGGACTCGCCCCCTCGGACGTCGACGCGGTCGAGGCCCACGGCACCGGCACCCGCCTCGGCGACCCCATCGAGGCACAGGCCGTCCTCGCCACCTACGGACAGGGCCGCGACACCGACCGCCCCCTCTACCTCGGCTCCCTGAAGTCCAACATCGGCCACACCCAGGCCGTCTCCGGTGTCGCGGGCGTCATCAAGACCGTCCTCGCGCTGCGGGCGGGCGTCCTGCCCAAGACCCTCCACGTCGACCAGCCCTCCACCGAGGTCGACTGGACCGCCGGGAACGTGGAACTGCTCACCCGGGCCCGCGAGTGGCCCGACACCGGACGTCCGCGCAGGGCGGGCGTGTCGTCCTTCGGGATCAGCGGGACGAACGTCCACGTGATCCTGGAGGAGCCGCCCTCGGAAACGCCGGAGGCCGCCGAGGAGAGCCCGGCCGCGCAAGACGCTCTCCGCACCGACCTCCTCCCCTGGACCCTCTCCGCCGCCACCCCCACCGCCCTCCGCGACCAGGCCGCCCGCCTCCACGACCACCTCCTCACCCACCCCGACCTCACCACCCCGGCCGTCGCCCACTCCCTCGCCACCACCCGCGCCGCCCTCGAACACCGCTCGGTCGTCCTCGCCACCGACCGCCTCGGCTTCCTGACCCGCCTCCAGGCCCTCCAGGACGGCACCGAGGACATCCCCGGCGTCGTGACCGGCGCCGGCACCAAGACGAAGACGGTGTTCGTGTTCCCCGGTCAGGGATCGCAGTGGACGGGGATGGCGCTCGAACTCCTCGACTCCTCACCGGTGTTCGCGGCGCGGATGGCGGAGTGCGAGGAGGCGTTGTCGGGGTTCGTCGACTGGTCGCTCAAAGAGGCGCTGCAAGGTGACCTTGAGCGGGTTGATGTCGTGCAGCCGGTGTTGTGGGCGGTGATGGTGTCGCTGGCGGAGGTGTGGCGGTCCTTCGGGGTCGAGCCCGCTGCCGTGGTGGGGCATTCGCAGGGGGAGATCGCGGCGGCTGTCGTGGCCGGGGCGTTGTCGTTGGAGGACGGTGCCCGGGTGGTAGCTCTGCGGTCGCGGGCGATTCTCGCGCTGTCCGGCAAGGGTGGGATGGTGTCGGTGCAGTTGTCCGCTTCCCGGGTGCGTGAGGAGTTGGAGCGCTGGGACGGTCGCATCGATCTCGCTGCGGTGAACGGGCCCGCGTCGGTGGTGGTCGCGGGTGAACCCGGGGCGCTGGGCGAGTTGTTGGCGTGGGCGGAGTCGGAGGGGGTGAGGGCGCGGCGGATCGCCGTGGACTACGCCTCGCACTCCTCCCATGTCGACGCGGTGCGTGAAGAGTTGGCGGGCCTGTTGAAGGACGTGTCCCCTGTGGCGTCCCGTGTCGCGTTCTACTCCTGCGTGACCGCCGGCCGCCTGGACACATCCGCACTGGACGCCGACTACTGGTTCCGCAACCTGCGCCGGCCGGTGGAGTTCGAGGCCGCCACCCGAGCCCTCCTCGACCAGGGCCACACCCTCTTCGTCGAGGTCACCCCGCACCCGGTGCTGACCAGCGCTGTCCAGGACACGGCCGACGGCATGGGCCGCGACGTCACCGCCACCGGCACCCTCCGCCGAGACGAAGGCGGCCCGGAACGCCTCCTCCTCTCCCTCGGCGAGGCCTACGCCAACGGCGCCCCCGTCGACTGGACCCGCTGCCTCCCACAGACCGACAGCATCGACCTGCCCACCTACGCCTTCCAGCACAAGCACTACTGGATGGAGATGCCCACAGCCACCGCCCTGATCGGCCGCCCGGTCGACGCCTGGCGCTACCGCGTGACCTGGCGTCGGCTCACCCCGGCCGGGAGCCCGACGCTGGACGGCGAGCGGGGGCAACAGCTCGGATACCGGAGGTCGATGGCTACCGCGCTGTCGGGTCACATCGACGACCTTGGTGGTGTGGTGAGAAGGTTAAAGACTTCGT
>NZ_JBTYMC010000180.1:0-13606 GCF_054880855.1 Streptomyces sp. S6
CGGAAACCCGCCCGCCGCACCGCACCCCCCGGCCCGCCGAAACCCCGCCGCAGCACCCCTCCCCCGGCGGCCTCCCGCTACCCCACCCCCCGCCTCACCGGCCTCGGCAGCGGCTTGTTCAGCGCGACGCTCATGACGGCGCTGGGCCTGCTCGTCAACCTCCTGGTGGGGGGCTCGACGACGGTCTACGCGATCCTCTACCTGCCCGTCTGCCTGCTGACGGCCCTCTGGACCCGCCGCGGCGACCTGCTCTCCGCGCCGGTCGTCCTCCCGATCGCCTTCGCCGTCGGGATCCTGTTCGTGGCGGACGGCGGGGGCGGGTTCGGGGGGACGCTGATGGGGCTGGTGACGGCGCTGGCGACGCAGGCGGGGTGGCTGTACGGGGGGACGCTGGCGGCGTTGGTGACCGTCACCGTCCGCCGGGTGTGGCCGCGCCGACGCCGCTGACGGCGCTACTCGGCGGCCCGCATCGCCGCCCCCACGATCCCCGCGTTGTTCTGGAGCTGCGCCGGGACGATCTCCGCCTTGATGCCCTGGACGTACGGCAGGAACTTCTGTGCCTTGCGGCTCACCCCGCCGCCGATGATGAACAGTTCGGGCGAGAAGAGCATCTCGACGTGCGCGAGGTACTTCGTCACCCGGTGGGCCCAGTGCTCCCAGGTCAGCTCGCCGTCCTCCCTGGCCTTGCTGGAGGCGCGGGTCTCGGCGTCGTGGCCGTGGAGTTCGAGGTGGCCCAGCTCGGTGTTGGGGACGAGCACGCCGTCGGTGAAGAGGGCGCTGCCTATGCCGGTGCCGAAGGTCAGGAGGATGACCGTCCCCTTGCGGCCCTGCCCGGCGCCGAAGTTGATCTCGGCGACGCCCGCGGCGTCCGCGTCGTTCACCACGGTCACCGGGAGGCCGCCGAGGCGCTCGGAGAACAGCGCACGCGCGTCGGTGTCTATCCAGCTCTTGTCGACGTTGGCCGCCGTGCGCACCGTGGACCCGCCGGTCACCACGCCCGGGAACGTGAGGCCCACGGGGCCCGTCCAGCCGAAGTGCTCGACGACCTCCTTCACGCCGTCGGCCACCGAGTCGGGCGTCGCGGGGTGCGGCGTGAGCACTTTGCAGCGCTCCGCCGCCAGGTCCCCCTTGCCGAGGTCCACAGGGGCGCCCTTGATCCCTGATCCGCCGATGTCCACGCCGAAGATCTGCATGGCCCCACGTTACGACGGCCCACTGACAGTCACCCGCCCGAGGCCGTCGAGGCAGCTTTCAGGCCGCTTCCTCAGGCCGCTTTTTCAGGCGGCGTCCGGACCGCTCCCGCCGCGCTCGGCGACCAGCGCCGCCGCCTCGTCCCGCAGATCGCGGCGCAGTTCCTTCGGCAGCGAGAAGACGATCGACTCCTCGGCCGCCTTGACCAGCTCGACATCGCCGTACCCGCGCGCGGACAGCCACTCCAGGACCTCTTCGACGAGGACCTCGGGGACGGACGCGCCGGACGTCACGCCGACCGTGGTCACGCCCTCCAGCCACGCCTCCTCGATCTCGCTCGCGAAGTCCACGAGGTACGACTCGCGCGAGCCGGCGAGCTTGGCGACCTCCACGAGCCGCTTGGAGTTGGAGGAGTTGCGGGAGCCGACGACGATCACCAGCTCCGCCTCGGCGCCCATCTGCTTGACCGCGAGCTGCCGGTTCTGCGTCGCGTAGCAGATGTCGTCACTCGGCGGGGAGATGAGGCCCGGGAACTTCGTCTTGAGGGCGTCGACGGTCTCCATCGTCTCGTCGACCGACAGCGTCGTCTGGGAGAGCCAGACGACCTTCGACTCGTCGCGGACGGTGATCTTCTCGACGTCCTTGGGGCCGTCGACGAGCTGGATGTGGTCCGGGGCCTCACCGGAGGTCCCGATGACCTCCTCGTGGCCCTCGTGCCCGATCAGGAGGATGTCGTAGTCCTCGTTCGCGAACCGGACGGCCTCCTTGTGGACCTTCGTCACCAGGGGGCAGGTCGCGTCGATCGTGGCGAGGTTCCCGCGCGCGGCCTCCTCGTGGACGACGGGGGCGACGCCGTGCGCCGAGAACATCACGATGTTCCCGGGAGGCACCTCCTCCGTGCGCTCGACGAAGATCGCGCCCTTGTTCTCCAGGGTCTGGACGACGTACTTGTTGTGGACGATCTCGTGCCGGACGTAGATCGGGGCCCCGTACTGTTCGAGGGCCTTCTCGACGGCGATCACGGCGCGGTCCACACCCGCGCAGTAGCCCCGGGGGGCGGCGAGCAGGACACGGCGGCGCGGCGAAGCGGTCATGCGTCCCATCGTACGGGTGCGTCCGGGGGGCCGAAGATCCTCCGGACGGCGAGACTGTCGGCACGCGTACGTGTACGTGTACGCGTGCGTGGACAGTGGCAGCGGAGGCACCTGATGGCCGATGAACACTCGTCCGGTCTGCGCCGCACCCTCGGCTTCCGTGACCTCGTCGTCTACGGGCTGCTGTTCATCGCCCCCATGGCGCCGGTCGGGGTGTACGGGACGCTCGACGCGAAGTCGCACGGCGCGGTCGCTCTCGTGTACGTCGTCGCGACGGCCGCCATGGCGTTCACCGCGTTCAGTTACGCCCAGATGGTGCGGGTGGCCCCGCAGGCGGGCTCGGTGTTCGCCTACGCGCGCGTGGGGCTCGGGAAAGGGGCCGGGTTCGTCGCCGGGTGGATGGCGGCGCTGGACTACGTCCTGATCCCGGCCGTCGCCTACCTGTTCTCCGGGATCGCGATGAACTCGCTGGTCCCGGAGGTGTCCCGGTGGGTGTGGACGGCCCTCGCGGTCGTCGTGACGACGCTCCTGAACCTCTGGGGCGTGCGCGCGGCGGCCCGTGCGGGGTTCCTGGTGCTGGCCATGGAGATCGTCGTCCTGCTGGTGTTCGTCGTGTCGGCTGTCGTCGTCCTCGCGCGGGACGGTGCCGAGCGGGGGTGGCTGTCGCCGTTCACGGGGGACGGCTCGCAGGGGTTCGCGGTGTCGGCCGTCCTGGGGGCGGTGTCGGTGGCGGTGCTGTCGTACCTCGGGTTCGACGCGGTCGCCTCGTTCGCGGAGGAGGTCACGGGCGGCTCCTCCCGGGTCGCCCGCGCGCTGCTGTTCTGCCTCGCCCTCGCCGGCGTCCTCTTCATCGCCCAGACGTACCTGATCGCCCTCCTGGAGCCCCTCTCCTCGGCCCGGCTCGCCGCGGAGCCCGCCCGGCAGGGTTCGGCCTTCTACGACGCCGTGGAGGCGTCCGTCGGGGGGTGGCTGCACGATCTCGTCGCCGTCGGCAAGGCGGTCGGGGCGGCGTTCGCGGCGCTGGCGGGGCAGGCTGCCGCCGGGCGCCTGCTGTTCGCGATGTCGAGGGACGGGCGCCTCCCGCGCGGGCTGTCGAGAACGTCGTCCGGCGTGCCCAGGGTCGCGCTCCTGTGCTCGGCCGGTGTCACGCTGGTCGCCGCCGTCTGGGCCGCCCGGCGTGACGACGGGATGGATCATCTCGTCTCCGTCGTGGACGTCGGGGCGCTGACGGCGTTCACGCTGCTGCACGCGAGTGTGATCGGGTGGTTCGTGGTGCGGCGCGCGGGTGGGGAGGTGAGGT
Source organism: Streptomyces sp. S6 (assembly GCF_054880855.1). Taxonomy (NCBI): domain Bacteria; kingdom Bacillati; phylum Actinomycetota; class Actinomycetes; order Kitasatosporales; family Streptomycetaceae; genus Streptomyces; species Streptomyces sp. S6. Next base: position 3,586 of record NZ_JBTYMC010000180.1, read on the forward strand.
GGTGGCGGCATGCCGTGGTGCCCGCGCTGGGGGTGGTGATCACGGTCGCGGTGATCGTGGAGGCGTCGGGGACGGCGCTGGCGGTGGGGGCGGTGTGGCTGGCCGTGGGGTTGGGGGTGCTGGTGGGGCAGCGGGGGCGGGCCGGCTGAGCCGGCTCGGGGCCGTTGTCGGTGGTGGCCGATAGTCTCGTCCGCATGGCTGTCAACACGTCTGCGGAAGCCCCGCTGCCTGTCGGGGAGGTGTCGCGGCTCATCGGGAGTTGGATCGACCGGCTGGGGGCGGTGTGGGTCGAGGGGCAGATCACGCAGTTGTCGCGCAGGCCGGGGGCGGGCGTCGTCTTTCTGACGCTGCGGGACCCGGCGCATGACATCTCCGTGGGGGTGACGTGTTTCCGGCAGGTCTTCGACGCGGTCGCCGATGTCGTCGGGGAGGGCGCCCGGGTCGTCGTCCACGCGAAGCCCGAGTGGTACGCGCCGCGCGGGCAGTTGTCTCTGCGGGCCGTGGAGATCCGGCCCGTGGGGGTCGGGGAACTGCTGGTGCGGCTGGAGCAGTTGAAGAAGGCGCTGGCGAGCGAGGGGCTGTTCGCGGCGGAGCGCAAGAAGCGGCTGCCGTTCCTGCCGCAGTTGATCGGGCTGGTGTGCGGGCGCGCGTCGGCGGCGGAGCGGGATGTCCTGGAGAACGCCCGGCACCGGTGGCCGGCCGTCCGCTTCGAGGTGCGGAACGTCGCGGTGCAGGGGGTGCACGCGGTGACGCAGGTCGTCCAGGCCGTGAAGGAGCTGGACGCGATGGAGGAGGTGGACGTGATCGTCGTCGCGCGCGGGGGCGGCAGCGTCGAGGATCTTCTGCCGTTCTCGGACGAACAGCTCGTGCGGACGGTCGCGGCGTGCCGTACGCCGGTCGTCTCGGCGATCGGCCACGAGCCGGACAACCCGCTGCTCGACCATGTCGCGGACCTGCGCGCCTCGACGCCGACGGACGCCGCGAAGAGGGTCGTCCCGGACGTCGGGGAGGAGCTGGAGCGCGTGCGGATGCTGCGGGGCCGGGCCCGGCGTTGTGTGGAGGGGTTCGTGGACCGGGAGGAGCGGGGGCTGGCGCACGCGCTCGCGCGGCCGGCGATACAGGATCCGCACCGGATGGTGGCCGAGCGGGAGGACCACGTCGCGTCCCTCCTGGAGCGCTCGCGCCGCACGCTGGGCCATCAGCTGGACCGCGCGGAATCGGAGCTGGCGCACACGCACGCGCGCGTGGTGGCGCTCTCCCCCGCCGCGACGCTGAAGCGGGGGTACGCGGTGCTGCAACGGTCCGACGGCCACGTGGTCCGCGATCCGGACGAGGTCGCGGCGGACGAGACACTGCGCGCCCGGGTCGCCCAGGGTGAGCTGACGGTACGGGTTCAGGAGCGGGGAGCACAGGAATGACGGAGATGACCGGTACGCGGGACGAGACCCTCGGTTACGAGCAGGCGAGGGACGAGCTGATCGACGTGGTGCGCCGCCTGGAGGCGGGCGGGACGACGCTGGAGGAGTCGCTCGCGCTGTGGGAGCGCGGGGAGGAGCTGGCGAAGGTGTGCCGGCGGTGGCTGGAGGGGGCGCGGGCGCGGTTGGACGCGGCGCTGGCGGAGGGGGACGAGGAGGAGGGGGAGTGAGCTGGAGCACTCAAGGTTGACTGAGGCAAGGTTTGGTTGAACGTTGAACTTCAATGGCGTACCGTCGTGCACGTCAACCGGTCCGGCGTCCCGGATCGGGACGTGCACCTAAGGAAAGCCACGCATGTCTCTCGTTCTCGACCCCACCGCCCAGGACCTGCTGTTCCGCGAGGCCCACACCGCGAACGCCTTCACGGACGAGCCGGTGACCGACGAGCAGATCCAGGCGATCTACGACCTGGTCAAGTTCGGCCCCACGGCGTTCAACCAGACGCCCCTGCGCATCACCCTCGTCCGCTCCCCCGAGGCCCGCGAGCGCCTCGTGCAGCACATGGCCGAGGGCAACCAGGCCAAGACGTCGACCGCCCCGCTGGTCGCGATCCTCTCCGCGGACAACGAGTTCCACGAGGAGCTGCCGGCCCTGTTCCCGGCGTTCCCCCAGGCCAAGGACCTCTTCTTCGCCGAGCGCCCGGCCCGTGAGGGTTCCGCCACGGTCAACGCCGCCCTCCAGGCCGCGTACTTCATCATCGGCATCCGCGCCGCCGGCCTCGCCGCCGGCCCGATGACCGGCCTCGACTTCGAGGGCGTCCGCAAGGAGTTCCTCGACGAGGACCACACCCCCCTGATGGTCATCAACATCGGCAAGCCGGGCGAGGGCGCCTCCTACCCGCGCTCCCCGCGTCTCGCGTACGACGACGTCGTCACGACCGTCTGACGGACGCCGCACAAAGCAGGGGCACCCAGCATCTGGGTGCCCCTGCTTCACGTTTCCCGGTCAGGAAACCGGGAAGCCGACGTCAGCCCAGCCCAGGCCCCCGCACCGGAATCGTCGTGAACGTCGGCGACGGGGCGGGATCCTGGAAGAAGTCGTTGCCCTTGTCGTCGACGACGATGAAGGCGGGGAAGTCCTCGACCTCGATCTTCCAGACGGCCTCCATGCCGAGTTCCTCGTACTCGACGACCTCGACCTTCTTGATGCAGTCCTGGGCGAGGCGGGCGGCGGGGCCGCCGATGGAGCCGAGGTAGAAGCCGCCGTGGGTGTCGCAGGCGTTGGTGACCTGCTGGGAGCGGTTGCCCTTGGCGAGCATGACCTTGGAGCCGCCGGCTGCCTGGAACTGTTCGACGTAGCTGTCCATGCGGCCGGCTGTCGTGGGGCCGAAGGAGCCTGAGGCGTAGCCCTCGGGGGTTTTGGCCGGGCCGGCGTAGTACACCGGGTGGTCCTTCAGGTACTGCGGCATGTCCTCGCCCGCGTCGAGCCGCTCCTTGATCTTCGCGTGGGCGATGTCGCGGGCGACGACGAGGGGACCGGTGAGGGAGAGGCGGGTCTTCACCGGGTACTTCGTCAGCTCGGCGAGGATCGTGTCCATGGGCTGGTTGAGGTCGATCCGGACGACGTCCTCCCCGGAGTCGAGGTGCTCGTCCGTCGTCTCCGGCAGGAACCTCGCCGGGTCCGTCTCCAACTGCTCCAGGAACACGCCCTCGGCGGTGATCTTCGCGACGGCCTGGCGGTCGGCGGAGCAGGAGACGGCGATGGCGACGGGGCAGGACGCGCCGTGCCTCGGGAGGCGGATGACACGGACGTCGTGGCAGAAGTACTTGCCGCCGAACTGCGCGCCGATCCCGATCTTCTGCGTCAGCTCGAAGACCTTCTCCTCCAGCTCCTTGTCCCGGAAGCCGTGCCCGAGCGCGGAGCCCTCGGTGGGGGCCTCGTCGAGGTAGTGCGCGGAGGCGTACTTCGCGGTCTTCAGGGCGTATTCGGCGGACGTCCCGCCGACGACGATCGCGAGGTGGTACGGCGGGCAGGCGGCCGTGCCGAGCGAACGGATCTTCTCCTCCAGGAACTTCATCATGGAGGCTTCGTTCAGGACGGCCTTGGTCTCCTGGTACAGGAAGGACTTGTTGGCGGAGCCGCCGCCCTTGGCCATGAAGAGGAACTTGTAGGCGCCGCCGTCGGTGGCGTACAGCTCGATCTGCGCGGGGAGGTTGGAGCCGGTGTTCTTCTCCTCCCACATGGTGATCGGAGCCATCTGCGAGTAGCGCAGGTTCAGGTTCAGGTAGGCGTCGTAGATGCCGTGCGAGAGGGCCTTCTCGTCCTCGCCCTGCGTCAGTACGTTCTGTCCGCGCTTGCCCATGACGATCGCCGTGCCGGTGTCCTGGCACATCGGCAGGACGCCCGCCGCCGCGATGTTCGCGTTCTTCAGCAGGTCGAGGGCGACGAACTTGTCGTTGGAGGACGCCTCCGGGTCGTCGACGATCCGGCGCAGCTGCGCGAGGTGCGCGGGGCGCAGGTAGTGCTGGATGTCGTGGACAGCCTCCGCCGCGAGCGTGCGCAGCGCCTCGGGCTCGACCTTGAGGAACGTCCGCCCGTCCGGCCCCTCGACGGTGGAGACGCCTTCGGAGGTCACCAGGCGGTAGGGCGTGGTGTCCTCTCCCAGAGGGAGCAGATCGGTGTACGCGAACTCAGGCATCGAGCCCATTCCTCACTTGACGGGTCAGCGGCCGGCCTCCATTGGCAAGCGTTCTCCAGACTAGAACCTGCCACTGACAACGCCTTGGTGAGGCAAGGCTTAGTTCGATGACACTGAAAACACAGGAGGGGTGTCGCGATCTATCGTGTGTGGGTACGCTGCTGTCGTGGACCTTCAGAAGCAGACCGACCTGCGCGCCTCGGACGCCGACCGCGACCGCGTCGCCGACATCCTGCGGGACGCCCTGGCAGAGGGCCGTCTCACGGCTGACGAGCACGCCGAGCGCGTCGAGGGCGTGCTCGCCGCGAAGACGGTCGGCGAGCTGGAGGTGTTCGTCAAGGACCTCCCCGTCGCCCACCCGACGCGGACGACGGCCCCGCCCCGCCCGGCGGAGACGGCGCTCCCGGCCGACCCGGACGAGAACATCGTCGCCGTCTTCAGCAGTGCCACCCGGCGCGGGCGCTGGCGCGCGGGGCGGCGGATCCATGCGTACGCGGTGTTCGGGAGCGTCGAGATCGACCTCAGTGAGGCGCTCTTCGAGTACCAGCAGGTCGTCATCAAGGCGTACGCGGTGTTCGGGAGTGTGGAGGTCCGGGTCCCGGAGAACGTGTCGCTGCGGGGTACCGGCGGCGGTGTCCTCGGCAGCTTCGAGGTGAGCACGCTCGACTCGGGCGATCCGAACGCGCCGGTGGTGTATCTGGACGGCTGGGCGGTACTCGGCAGCGTCGAGGGCCGGCCCCGGCGCGGGCGTCTCGTCGCGGACATTCTCGATCGGGTTCAGCGCAAGGTGGATCGCAGTCTGCACAAGCATTTGGACCGTTGACGCCCGCTGAGGAAAGCGGAGACCAGGGTTCAGAACTCAGTGCATAGGTACACGCACAGCGGGTAGGGCTTGCTGCATCGCCTCTCGCAATCGTCTCTCGCTCGCGAAGCCGTCGTCAGGAGTAGACCGTGCTGCAACCGCCGCATTCGTCCCTGGTAGCTGCCGTTCCGGCACAGCGGGTGCCAGTGCGGGACCAAGACGCCCCTTGGCACACCGAGGCGGTGTGCCGTCGCGACGAGGCGGGACTGTTCTTCGCCCCCTCGAAGGAGCCCACCGCGGCTCGTCTCTCCCGCGAGGAGGCCGCCAAACGCGTCTGCGCCCGTTGTCCGGTCATGGTCCAGTGCCGCGAGCACGCGCTTCTTCAGCCCGAGCCGTACGGGGTCTGGGGCGGTCTGACGGCGGCCGAGCGCCGCGTCGTCCTCGCGCGCAGGCGCCGCAGGGAGCTGGAGCTGAAGAAGGCGGCGCGGACGGGCGACAGGGTTGCGCAGGCCGGCTGAAGCCGTAGCGACAGCGCCCCGAAGCAGCGCCCTCACACACAGAGGGCGCTGCACCCCCTAGCTGCAACCCCTGTAACAACCCCTACTTCGCCCGGTCGAAGTCCACCGCGCTGTACGCCCGCAGCTTCCGCAGCCGGTGCTCCGAGTCGATCCGGCGTACCGTCCCCGACTTGGACCGCATGACGATCGAGTCGGTGGTCGCGGTCTCCGACCGGTACCGCACCCCGCGCAGCAGCTCCCCGTCCGTGATCCCGGTGGCGACGAAGAACACGTTCTCGCCCTGGACGAGGTCCTCGGTCGTCAGCACCCGGTCCAGATCGTGCCCGGCGTCCAGCGCGCGCTGCCGCTCCGCGTCGTCCTTGGGCCACAGCTTGCCCTGGATGACACCCCCGAGGCATTTCACGGCGCAGGCGGAGATGATCCCCTCGGGCGTCCCGCCGACCCCGAGGAGCAGGTCGACCCCGGTGCCCTCGCGTAGCGCGAGGATCGATCCGGCGACGTCCCCGTCGGTGATCAGCTTGATCCGGGCGCCCGCCTCCCGGACCTCCTTGATGATCCCGGCGTGCCGGGGCCGGTCGAGGATGACGACGGTGACGTCCTCCGGGTTGCCCCGCTTCGCCTTGGCGACGCGCCGGATGTTGACCTCGACGGGTGCGTCGATGTCGACGAACTCGGCCGCCTCGGGTCCGGTGACCAGCTTGTCCATGTAGAAGACGGCGGAGGGGTCGAACATCGCGCCCCGCTCGGTCGCGGCGAGCACGGCGATCGCGTTCGGCATGCCCTTCGCGGTGAGGGTCGTCCCGTCGATGGGGTCGACGGCGATGTCGACCTCGGGTCCGGTCCCGTCGCCGACGCGCTCCCCGTTGAACAGCATCGGCGCCTCGTCCTTCTCGCCCTCCCCGATGACGACGACGCCGTTCATGGAGACGGTCGACACGAGCGTCCGCATCGCGCGCACGGCCGCACCGTCGGCGCCGTTCTTGTCGCCCTTGCCGACCCAGCGGCCGGCGGCCATCGCGGCGGCTTCGGTGACCCGGACGAGTTCGAGGGCGAGGTTGCGGTCGGGCGCCTCGGAGGGGACATCGAGTTCGGACGGCAAGTGATGGTGCTCGGACACGGGGCGCACCTTTCTGACCGATACGACGACGGCCGGGGCGGGGAGTCTGACTCCTGACTCTAACTCCAGTACGAAAAAATGAGCAGGGGGCCCCACGGATGAGCGCGGAGGGCACCTGCGACGATGGAGGGCGTGGCAGGTTCGAACGGCAAGCAGAAGTCGGCCCGGGACATGATCCTCTCCCTGGGCCTCATCGTGTTGGCGGCGATGGTCATCTACCTCTTCATCCCGCACGACGACAAGGAGCCCGACCTCAAGCGCGTCGACTACACGGTGGAGCTGGCGACGGCCCGCCGCGCCGCGTCGTACCCCCTCCTCGCGCCCGTGGGTCTCCCGGACACCTGGAAGGCGACCTCGGTGCGCTTCCGGGGCGACGACGCCGACGCCTGGCACCTCGGCTTCAGCGCGCCCGACGGGCAGTACGTCCAGGTCGAGCAGTCCGCGTCGAAGAAGCGCGACCAGTTCGTGGACGACGCGACGCAGGGCTCGAAGGCGACGAAGGTCACCGACGAGATCGGCGGCGCGCGGTGGACCCGCTGGAGCGGCGGCCGGTACGACGCGCTCGTGCTGAACGGCGCGGACGGCTCCACCACGGTCGTCGCCGGCACGGCCTCCTTCGACCGGCTCGCGGAGATGGCGCGGGCGCTGAAGACGTCCTGAGCGCCCCGGACGTCGCGCCGCGTGCCCGGCGCCACCGGATCGGGTGAACCGGGCCCGCCCGAGGAACAAGTGAGCGATCCCGATCGCTGTACGGGACATGAGCGACTACCGCATCGAGCACGATTCCATGGGCGAGGTCAGGGTCCCGGCACACGCGAAGTGGCGGGCGCAGACGCAGCGGGCCGTGGAGAACTTCCCGGTGTCCGGGCAGCGCATCGAGCGCGCCCACATCGAGGCGCTGGCCCGGATCAAGGGCGCGGCGGCGAAGGTGAACGCCGAGCTGAAGGTGCTGGACGCGGACGTCGCGCAGGCGATCCAGGAGGCCGCGGCGGAGGTCGCCGAGGGGAAGTGGGACGAGCACTTCCCGGTGGACGTGTTCCAGACAGGTTCGGGGACGTCGTCCAACATGAACGCGAACGAGGTCATCGCGACGCTGGCGTCCGAGCGGCTCGGGCGGGACGTGCACCCCAACGACCATGTGAACGCGTCCCAGTCGTCGAACGACGTCTTCCCCTCCTCCATCCACATCGCGGCGACCGCCGCCGTCACGCACGACCTGATCCCGGCCCTGGAGCACCTCGCGGCGGCCCTGACGCGCAAGTCCCAGGAGTTCGCGGACGTCGTCAAGTCGGGGCGCACGCACCTGATGGACGCGACCCCGGTCACGCTGGGACAGGAGTTCGGGGGGTACGCCGCACAGGTCTCGTACGGTGTCGAACGGCTGCGCGCGTCCCTGCCCCGGCTCGCCGAACTCCCCCTCGGCGGCACGGCGGTGGGGACCGGCATCAACACCCCGCCCGGGTTCTCGGGGGCCGTCATCGAGGAGGTGGCCCGCGCCACCGGACTGCCTCTGACGGAGGCCCGCGACCACTTCGAGGCGCAGGGCGCGCGGGACGGCGTGGTCGAGACGAGCGGGCAGCTGCGGACGATCGCGGTCGGCCTGACGAAGATCGCCAACGACCTGCGCTGGATGTCCTCCGGTCCGCGCACGGGCCTCGCGGAGATCTCGCTGCCCGATCTCCAGCCGGGCTCCTCGATCATGCCGGGCAAGGTCAACCCGGTGATCCCGGAAGCCGTGTTGATGGTCGCCGCGCAGGTCACGGGCAATGACGTGACGGTCGCGACGGCGGGCGCGGCCGGCAACTTCGAGCTGAACGTGATGCTCCCGGTGATCGCGAAGAACGTCCTGGAGTCGGTCCGCCTCCTGGCGAACGTCTCCCGCCTGCTGGCCGACCGCACGGTCGACGGCATCGTCGCGCACCGCGAACGCGCCCGCGAGTACGCCGAGTCGTCGCCGTCGGTGGTGACCCCGCTCAACAAGTACATCGGGTACGAGGAGGCCGCGAAGGTCGCGAAGAAGGCGCTCGCCGAGCGGAAGACGATCAGACAGGTCGTCGTCGAGGGCGGGTACGTCGAGCGCGGGGACCTGACGGTCGAACAGCTCGACGAGGCCCTGGATGTCCTGCGGATGACACATCCGTAACCAGCGGTGACGCGGATTTAAGATCGCGAGAACCCTGGCGGAAGCCACCTCACCGGATGGCTTGAGCACCTAATATCTGGTCATGAGAGACGACGGAGCGGTGAGCGGCGTGGGTGGTGGGTCGGAGGTCGTCCGCTGGGCGCCGGGCAGTCGCATCCTGTGGCGCTACCGGGAGAACGGCGGCCGGGGGATCCACATCGCCCGCCCCGTCACCGTCGTACGGGACGACGCCGACCTCCTCGCGGTCTGGCTCGCGCCGGGCACCGAGTGTGTGAAACCCCGCATGGCGGACGGCACATCGGTGCACGCGGAGCCGCTGGAGACCCGGTACACGAAGCCGCACACCGTGCAGCGCGACCGCTGGTTCGGGACCGGTGTGCTGAAGCTCGCGCGGCCCGGTGAGCCGTGGTCGGTGTGGCTGTTCTGGGAACCGGGCTGGCAGTTCAAGAACTGGTACGTCAATCTGGAGGAACCGCTGGCCCGTTGGGCGGGCGGCGTGGACTCCGAGGATCATTTCCTGGACATCTGCGTGCATCCGGACCGGAGTTGGGAATGGCTTGATGAGGACGAGTTCGCGCAGGCGCAGCGGGCCGGGCTGATGGACGCCTCGGTGGCCGAGCGGGTGCGGTCGGCGGGGTGGGCCGCGGTGGAGGTGATCCGCGCCTGGGGCCCGCCGTTCGCGGACGGCTGGGAGAACTGGCGCCCGGATCCGTCCTGGAAGGTACCGGCCCTGCCGCAGGACTGGGACCGTACCCCTGTGCACGCTTCACCATGAGACCCTTGATTCGCCCGGGGACGGCAACCGTAGGATCGTCGTCCGGAAGGGCAGTGCGGCAGTAACTCCCGGAGCAGACACCAGGTCTGACCGAACGTCACCGAGGGGCGGCAGGACGTGAGCGAGGGGTACGAGGGCAACACCGGTACGGACGGCGGCCAGTCGTCCCCCGGGACGTCGGAAACAGCCTCCGGTCACGCCGGTTTCCCGTTCCGGGCGGACGTATTCCGGGTATCGGGTTTTCTGCGGGACCGACTGCGCGTACGGCGCGCAGCCCCGGACGGACGGATTCGACACGCGTGACGGAGCACCCGACCTCCTTCGAACGCCCTCAGGGCGTCGACCCCGCGGATCCCCGCGGGGCGCTCCTGCGTTCCCCGGTGCACGCACCGGGCGCGGCACTGGAGACACCGCCCTACGAGCCGGGCGGTGACGGCAAGAGCAACCCGGGCAAGGACGGCAACGACCCCGAGCACTCCCAGCCGGAGTCCGCCGAGCAGGGCGCCCACCGCCCGCGCCCCGCGCCGGAGGGCATCCCCGCGCAGCCGGGCGG
>NZ_JBTYMC010000181.1:0-13604 GCF_054880855.1 Streptomyces sp. S6
CCACGGCCGCCGTCGCCGAGGTCGAGGACGCCGAGGGCGCCGGACCGGGCGAGCGCGAGGGCGAGTCCGGCGTCCGGCACGCCGAACGGGGTGATTCCGATGACCAGGTCCTCGGGGCGCACAGCGGGCGTCATGTCTCTCCAGAATCAAATGCGACAAGGAGGAGGAAACTGCACGGTGGGGGTGCGGGGACAGCGGAAAACGGCAGGGCCGGACAACGGTTTCCCCGGCCGTGCCGATCGGGCAGGGCGCACCAGGGAAACACCGGTCTGTCTTTTGACGCGCGTGTGGGAAACGCTGGAAACGTAGTGCGGTTATTACTCGCGGGTCAATAACCGCGCGGGCTGTCGTTCCGATTCGGTCAGACGCAGGTCAGGGGGCAGCAGGGCGGAAATCGGGCCAATCGTGGTGCGGGCAGGCGCCGTTCACCCGGGGCTCACGTCACCGAAACACGGGGGGTGGCGGGAAATGCGTTCGGATGGCCGCGCATGTCCGAAAAGGAACGCGGAATCGCCCCGACGGCCGGCCGCCGGGGAAAATTCCTTGTTTCGATCTTGGGGTGACCAGGAAAGGGTCAGGGGGTCTTGCGGACTCCGTCGAGAGCGATGCCGAGAACGCGGTCGCGCTGCGCGTCGTCCGGGAAATGGGTGGCGGTGACGCCCGCGACCAGGCGCAGCAGATCCGCGAACTCCATGTCGGCGCGCGCCTCGCCCGCCTCCTGGGCGCGGGTGAACAGCGGGCCGCCCGCGGCGTAGAGGGACTCGCGGCAGGCGTCGAAGATCTCGGAGTCGTCCTCCAGTGCTTCGCGCACCGCGCGCTTGGTGACCATGTAGGCGGTGAAGCTCTCCAGCCATGTCGCCACCGCAGGCCACGGGGGGAGGCCGGACGCCTCGACGGCCGCCTCGCACAGTGCGTTGACCTCGTCGGCGTAGACGCTCTCGAACAGGGCGCGGCGGGTGGGGAAGTTGCGGTACAGGGTGCCGATGCCGACGCCCGCGCGGCGCGCGATGTCCTCCAGGGACGCCTCGGCGCCGTTCTCCGCGAACGCCTCGCGCGCGGCGGCGAGCAGGGCGTCGTAGTTGCGGGCGGCGTCCTTCCGGTGCGGGCGCTGGGCGGCGACGATCGCGGTGATCGGGAACGGGTGGGCGGACACGGTGGCCTCCCTGGGCCGAAAGAGTGAAGCGGAGGTCGACCTCCGGAATCGCTTGAAGTGGAGGTAGCCCTCCGCTAGTGTGGAGGGGTGCCTCCACTTTACCATTCGAGAGGTCCTCTCATGCCTCGCTCGTCCTCCCGTCTCACCTTCGCGGTCCTCGCGACAGGCGCGGGCGTGTTCGCCATGCTCCAGTCGCTCATCGCCCCGGCCCTGCCCACGATCCAGCACGCCCTGCACACCTCGCAGTCGACGGCGACCTGGGTGATGACCGCCTACCTGCTCTCCGCGTCCGTGTTCACCCCGATCCTCGGCCGCGTCGGCGACCTCGTCGGCAGGAAACGCACGCTGGTCGCCGTCCTGGGCGCCGTCCTCGTGGGCTGCCTGCTCGCCGCGCTCGCCCCGGACATCGGCGTACTCATCCTCGCCCGGGTGATCCAGGGCGCCGGCGGCGCGCTCTTCCCGCTCTCCTTCGGCATCATCCGCGACGAGTTCGCCGCGCAGGACGTCCCCGGCCGCATCAGCGCCCTGTCCGCCGTCATCGCCGCCGGCGGCGGCGTCGGCATGGTCGCCGCCGGGCCGATCGTCTCCGCCCTCGACTACCGGTGGCTGTTCTGGATACCCGTCGCCATCGTCGCGGGCGCCGCCCTGATCGCCGCGCGGTACGTCCCCGAGTCGGCCGACCGGGCCTCCGGCACGGTGAGCTGGCTCGGCGCGGTGCTGCTGTCCGGATGGCTCGTCGCCCTGCTGCTGCCGCTCAGCCAGGCGGGCGTCTGGGGCTGGGGTTCGGCCCGGGTGCTCGGCCTGTTCGGCCTCGCCGCCGTGCTCGCCGCCGCCTGGCTGTACGCCGAGTCCCGCTCCGCGAGCCCCCTGATCGACCTGCGCATCATGCGGCTGCCCGCCGTGTGGACGACCAACCTCGCCGCCCTGCTGTTCGGCGCCGGCATGTACGCGATCTGGTCCTTCCTCCCCGGTTTCGTCCAGACCCCCGTGAGCGCCGGGTACGGCTTCGGCGCCGGTGTCACCGCGTCGGGGCTGCTCATGGTGCCGATGCTGGTCGCCATGTTCGTCTCCGGCATGCTCAGCGGACGGCTCGCCCCGCGCGTCGGCTCCAAGGCGCTGCTCGTCACCGGCTCCGGGCTCGGCGCGCTCGCCCTCGGCTTCCTGACGCTGTGGCACGACGCGCGCTGGCAGGTCGCCCTCGTCGCCGGCGTGTTCGGCCTCGGCATCGGCCTCGCGTTCGCCTCCATGGCCAACCTGATCGTCGCCAGCGTCCCGCCGGCCCAGACCGGCGCGGCCACCGGCATGAACGCCAACATCCGCACCATCGGCGGCTCCATCGGCGCCGCCGTCACCGGCGTCCTCGTCACCGGCCGCCTCCAGCCCTCCGGCCTGCCCTACGGCAGCGGCTACACCCACGGGTTCACCCTGCTCACCCTCCTGTGCCTGGCCGCCGCCCTCGCGGCCCTCCTCGTCCCCGCCCGTCGCCCCGCCGTCCCCGTCCCCGACCCCGCCCCGGTCAAGGCACCCGCTCCTGTGCGGTAAGGTTTACCTGCGTGTTCACGCGGTCACCGGCCGCGCGAACGCTGCGGGACGTGGCGCAGCTTGGTAGCGCACTTGACTGGGGGTCAAGGGGTCGCAGGTTCAAATCCTGTCGTCCCGACTGAAGAAGTCGGAGCAAGGGGCTCTGCCGGAGAGATCCGGCAGAGCCCCTTGTCCGTGGAGGGGACCGGCCGGAGCCGTCAGCCGAACAGGCGGCGCTGGATCTCGCGCCGGTAGTCCTCCAGCGTCCGGTCGAGGTGCGCGGCGGTGGCCTCGGCCGCCTCGTCGGGACGGCCGTCGCGGATGGCCCGGTAGATCAGCTCGTGCTCCTCGACGGCGGACGCGGTGTTCTCGCCGAGACGGTCGTGGATCCCGATCGCGCTGGACTGCCGTTGCAGCCGGCGCGCGTCCCGCACGGCGCTGACGAGGAACGTGTTGTGCGAGGCCGCCGCGACGGCCATGTGGAAGTCCTCGTCCGCCTGGTTGAACACCTCGACCTGGCCATGGGTGAACCCGTGCCGGCACTGCTGCACGGCCACCTCGACGGTCCGCAGCTCGGCGGGCGTGGCACGGGTGGCGGCCAGACTGCTCGCGGCCATCTCCTGGACCCGGCGGAACTCGAACAGCATCAGCACGTGATCGAGGTCGACGGGACGGAAGAAGCCGCCCCAGCGGCTGGTGACGAGCATGCCCTCGTCGTCCGCGACGAACAGCCCGCGCCCCTTGTGGGCCCGGACCCGGCCGAGCGCCGAAAGGATCTTCACCGCCTCCCGCACCACTGCCCGGCTGGTGTCGAGACGCTGCGCCAGGTCGTTCTCCGTGGGCAGCCGGTCGCCCGCCACCAGCCGGGACTCGGCGATGAATTCGAGGATCCGCTCCGCCACGACCTCGTACCCGGGCCGGTACTCCCCCCGCGCCTGCCCGCCGTTCACCGCCGGCGCGGGCACCTGCGTCGGCGGGGCCGCCTGGGCCGCGGGCGTGTCGTTCATCTGTCCTGCCTCCTGGCTGACGCGACGGAGCGGCTGACCGCTCTGGAGCCGGGCTCATCGTAGCCCAGGCTCCGATTAGTCGTACTCATCATGCAGGCAGATCCTCGCCATGAGGGAGGAGCGGCATGGTCATTTACGGTGGTGAAGCGGATATTTAGCGCTCCTCCTCGGCGCCGTCGCCCGCAATCCACCGGCAATAGTGCTGCACAAGCCCTTGACTATCCCCTCGATGGGGCGGCTAATTTCTTCGGCGACGGCAAGCGGCACGGCCGTCCACGGTCACCGGCGCCCGGCCTCCACGGCCTGGCGTCGCCTCGTCCTCGCCCCACCCGCCGATCCGCCCGGGGCGCCCTGTGAAACCAGTGGAGTCGCACATGACCGTCAGCAAGCTCTCGCCCCGCAGAGAGAAGTCGTCCGGCAGGAGGCACGCGGCGCTGCTGGCCGGCTGCGTGGCCGCCGCACTGACCCTGACCGCCTGCGGCGGCGGAGGCACCGAGCGCACCACGAACAAGGACGGCTTCGCCCAAGTCCCCCAGAAGGACGGCACGTTGACCGTCTGGGTGGACGCGACCCGGGTCCAGGCCGCGAAGCTGTACCAGAAGCAGCACCCCGACGTGAAGCTGGACATCGTCACCTACGACGGCGACGCCAACGGCTCCAACTACCTCCAGACCAAGGTGCAGCTCTTCAACCGCACCAAAAAAGGCTGGCCGGACGTCGTGTTCAGCTCCCAGAACAACGAGGTGACCTGGGCGGTCCAGGCCGGTTTCGCCGCCCCCCTCGACAAGGGCCTCGTCCCCGCCGCCACCCTCCAGGGGTTCGCGAACGGCGCCAACGACGTCTGCAAGGTCGACGGCACCCTCCACTGCCTGCGCAACGACCTCTCCCAGGCGGTGCTCTGGTACGACGCCCCGCTGCTGAAGAAGTTCGGCTACCAGGTCCCCACGACCTGGGAGGAGTACCAGCAGCTCGGCGAGAAGGTCGCCAAGGAGCACCCCGGCTACCTCGTGGGCGACGCCGGCGACTCCTTCACCCCCGAGATCTACCTGTGGGCGGGCAAGTGCGGCGCCAACCACATCACCGGCCCCAAAGCCGTCTCGGTGAACACCACCAGCGAGGCCTGCACGAAGATGGCCGGCCTCCTCGACACCCTGATCAAGAACAGGTCCATGTCCGTCAGCGGGGTCTTCAGCACCGACTTCGGCAAGAACCGGGCCGACAAGATCCTGATGATGCCCGGCCCGGCCTGGTACGGCGGCGCCGTGTTCAAGGACACCCTCAAGATCCCGGCGGGACGGATCGCGGTGGCCCCCATCCCGCAGTGGAAGGGCGAGACCTCCCCCTCCACCGGCAACGTCGGCGGCGGCACCTGGCTGCTGTCCCAGCACTCCGCACACCTCAAGGCCGCCACCGACTTCCTGACCTGGGTCACCACCGACAGCGCCTACCAGGGCAAGGTGGCACCGGGCTTCCCCGCCTACGCCCCGGCGGCCGAGACCTGGCTGAAGGGACAGGGCGCCTCCGGCTACTACGCCAGTGACCTGAGCGCCCTCAAGAACGCCTCCACCCAGGTCTGGCCCGACTGGGGCTCGGGCCAGTTCAGCCAGGAGGCGATCTGGGCCGCCACCGTCAAACCCGGCCTGACCCAGGGCAAGACCATCGTCTCGATGCTCCCGGCCTGGCAGGACTCCATCGTCAAGTACGCCAAGTCCAACGGATACCAGGTCTCCCAGTGACCCTCACCCAGCCCTCGGCCCGGCGCTCCCGGGGCACCGCCCGGCAGAGCCGGGCCGGCCTGGCCTTCGTCGCCGCCTACGTGGTCCTGCTGATCGCCTTCGGCGTACTGCCGACCGGCTACGCGGTCTACTTCGCCTTCACCGACGCCGGGGGAAAGATCACCGGCTTCGACAACTTCGTCACCACCGCCCAGGACTTCCGCTTCGCGGACGCCGCCCTGCACGTCGCCCTCTACCTCCTCTTCTGGCTGGCGTCCCTCGTGGTGTTCGTGGTGGCGCTCGCGCTGATGCTGCACCGCCTGGCCTCGGGGCCGCTCGGCAAGGCGCTGCGCTTCCTCTACTACATCCCGGGAGCGCTCGCCGGCGCCGCGAGCGTACTGGTGTGGCTGTTCATGCTCGACCCGACGGTGAGCCCCGTCAGTTCACTGCTCGGCGTGCTCGGGTTCGACACCTTCGGCGAGGTGATCGCCCCCGGCAACCTCCCCCTGCTGTTCACGGTCGTCGCGTTCTGGACCGGCGCGGGCGGCTGGATCGTCGTCATGTACGGCGCGCTCAACAACATCCCCACGGACGTGATGGAGGCCGCGCGCATCGACGGCGCGGGCGCCTGGCAGACCGCCTGGCACGTACAGATCCCGATGCTCCGCAAGTGGATCGTGTACATGGTGATCCTGGCGTTCGCGGGCGGCGCCCAGCTCTTCGTCGAACCGCAGCTGCTGTCCCTCGCGAGCGTGGGAGTGGCCGGCCGCGACTACTCGCTCAACCAGCTGACGTACGACTTCGCGTTCCAGATGAACGACGTCAACGGCGCCGCCGCCGTCTCGGTGGAGCTCCTCGTGGTCAGCGTGTCGGTCGCCGCCGTCTTCGTCGCACGGTCGGGGTTCTTCGATGCCGACTGAAACCCCGGCGCCGACCGCCCCCGCGTCGGCCGTCGCCACCGCGAACCCGGAACGGGAAACCATGAGCCGATCCCGACGACGGCTGCCGGTACGGCAGTTGCCCTCCCGGCTGCTCGCCGGATCCGTCCTGGCGGCCTTCCTCGTCTTCTTCGTGCTGCCGGTGCTGTGGCTCGTCCTCGCGGCGACCAAGACCGACCGGCAACTCGTCCACGGCAACCCGCTGTCCTTCGGCTCCTTCGGCGCGCTCAAGGACAACTGGGACGCGCTCACCGCGTTCCAGGACAACGCCGTCACCCAGTGGCTCGGCAACTCCGCGCTGTATGCGGCGGTCTCCCTCGTCATCACCCTCGCCGTCGCCGTCCCCGCCGGATACGCCCTGGCCATGACCGAGTTCCGCGGCAGACGCGCCCTGCTGATCGCGACCCTCGTCGTGATGCTCATGCCGAACGCCACACTGGTGGTGCCGCTGTTCCTGGAACTCAACGCGGTCCAGCTGATCGGCACGATGTGGTCGATCGTCCTGCCGTACGCGTTCTACCCCTTCGGCGTGTACCTGACCTACATCTACTTCACCACCGCCGTCCCGAAGGACCTCCTCGCCGCCGCCCGCATCGACGGCTGCTCGGAGCTGCGCGTCTTCTGGCACATCGCGCTGCCGCTGGCGACCCCCGTCGTCGCGCTCGTCGGCTTCTTCAGCTTCGTCGCCAACTGGACCAACTACTTCCTGCCCTACGTCATGCTCCCCGAGAGCAGCCAGATGCCCATCCAGGTCGGCGTCGCGAACCTGCTCAGCAACGTGCCGTCCTTCAACCCGGCCGTCGGCGACCTCGCGATCGAACGCCCGCAGCTCGCCCTGGCGACGCTCCTCGCCGTGACCCCCGTACTGATCGTCTTCCTCTTCGCCCAGCGCTTCCTGGTCAGCGGGATGCTCGCCGGCGCCACCAAGGAATAGGCGCCACCGGCGAACAGCCGGCCCGCCGTCCCCTCCGAACGGAGATCCCTCATGCCCCACAGCTCCGCCGGCCGCCCGGTCCCCGCACCCGAGATCGAGGCGACCGTGCCGCTGCTCCAGCCGCCCGGCTGGGCCGTGGCCCAGCGGTCCCTGTTCGACCTCCTCGACCACGCCTGGCGGCGCTTCGCCCGCGACTTCACCGGCCCCGACGGACGCCTCACCTACTTTGGCCCGCTCACCACCCGCGACGGCGTGGACGACTTCTACGAGGTGTTCTTCAACTGGCCCCAGCTCTACCTCCTCGGCGGCGCCGACGACCTGCTGTCCGCAAGCGAGCGGCACTGGGAGGGAGTTACCCACCAGCTCACCGAACTGGGCATGCTGAAGGGCGAGTTCGAGCGCGGCTACGACTGGTTCCACCAGGGCGAGAGCCTGCTGCTGCTCTACTTCCTGTGCATGGCCGCCCCCGACCGCTGGCGTGAACGCGCCCTGCGCTTCGCCGAGTTGTACGTCGACCCGGCCCACGGCAACTACGACCCCGAGCACCGGATCATCACCCGCCCGCACAACGGCAGCGACCCCGACCGCACCGGCCTGTTCGACGGCGACGTCTACCCCTGGCTCCAGAAGGAGGCCGACACCTACGGCTACCCCCTGGAGTGGATCCCCGAAGCCGGCGACGGCAAAGGCCCGTTCCCCCTGGACGCCGATCCCCGCCTCGGCGCGCAGATGCGGGACCGGACGGGCGTCGGCGACACCGCCGTCAACCTCGCCGCGGCCGGGCTGGTCCTCAACGCCTGGATCCTGACCCGCGAGGAGCGCTACCGCGACTGGATCACCGAGTACGTCGGCGCCTGGCGGGAGCGCACCGAGACGAACGGCGGCCTCCTCCCGGACAACGCCGGCCCCGACGGCGTCGTCGGCAGCCTGCTGGAGGGCCGCTGGTACGGCGGCCACTACGGCTGGTCCTGGCCGCACGGCTGGCACAGCGTGGGGCACGCGGCCTGCGTGGCGGCGCTCGCCGCGGCGACGGTCACCGGGGACGACGGCCACCTCGGCCTCGTCACGACCACCCTCGACACCCTCATCGGGCACGCGAAGGTGATGCCGTACACCGAGGCGGACTCCAGCCTCCCCTCCAAGTGGGCCGTCGAACTCGGCCCCGACGAGAGCCACTTGCCCACGCCGCATCTGCCGTTCCGGCACAACGACTCGGGCTGGTTCGACTACAACCCGGCGACCGCGCCCGTCCCGGTGGCGCTGTGGCACCACACGGGCTCCGGCGCCGACCGGGTCCGGCTGGAGCGGCTGCGCGAGGCCGACGGCATCGACTGGCGCACCGTGCGGCCGTTCCGTGCGAAGGAGGAGTCCGGGCACGAGAAGGCGTGGTTCGCGTTCCTCGCGGGCGACGACCCCGGCTACCCCGAGCGGATCCTCGCCACCGCACAGGCCCAGGTCCGCCACCGGCTGCGGCGCATCGACCGCTACCGAGGCCTCGACGTGCCCGAGGCCGACATCCACGTGTGGCAGCAGTGCAACCCCGTCGCCACCGAGGCCCTCGTCCAGCTCACCTGGGGCGGCCCGCAGGTGCTGTACAACGGCGGACTGCAACAGGCCCGGCTGCGCTACCACGACACGGACGCCCGCCGGGCCGGGCTGCCGCCGGACGTCGCCGCGCTCGTCACCTCCATCGACCCGGAGGCGACCACCGTCGAACTCGTCAACCTCGCCCCCGAGACCGCGCGCACGGTGACCGTCCAGGCCGGCGCGTTCGCCGAGCACGACATCACCGCCGTCCGGTACACGGTCTGCGCGGACGACGGCTGGATCGGGGACATGTACGACTACGGGCACACCGAGCCCGCCGTCACCGAGGCCGAACAGGCGGGCGACGGCGCCTTCCTGACGGTCCGTCTGCCTGCGTCCACCCGGATCCGGCTCACCCTGCGGCTGCGGCTGCGCGCCCATGTCCCCAGCTACCGGACGCCGTTCGACTCCGAGGAGAGCGCGTGACGAGACGCATCGCCCAGACGATCCGGCTCCGGCCCGAGCGCCGCGAGGAGTACCTCGCACTCCACGCGGCCGTGTGGCCCGGCGTCGAGGCCGCCCTGCACCGGGCGAACGTACGGGAGTTCAGTATCTTCCTCCACGGCGACGTGCTGTTCGCCTACCTGGAGTACCACGGCGACGACTTCGAGGCGGACATGGCGACGCTCGAAGCCGACCCGGAGACGCGGGAGTGGTGGAAGCTCACGGATCCTTGCCAGGAGCCGTGGCCAGACCGGGGCGAGGGGCGGCAGTGGACGGAGATCCCCGAGGTCTGGCACCTGAGCCCGCCAGCAGAGCCGCGGTGAGCCCCGCAGCCCTGCTGGTCGACGCCCACCACCATCTGTGGGACCTCGCCCTGCGTCCGCAGCCCTGGCTCGACGACCCGGCCCTCGCGGTGATCCGCCGCACCTTCACCCCGGACGACCTGCGGGCCGTCGCGGGCCGCCGTCTGCGGTGCACGGTGGCCGTCCAGTGCATGCCGGACGTGCCCGAGACGCGGGACCTGCTCGCGCTCGCCGAGCGGGAGCCGCTGATCGGGGCCGTCGTCGGCTGGGCCGACCTGACGTCCCCGGCGATCGGGGACGTCCTCGACCGGTTGCTCGCCGGTCCGGGCGGCGGGTACCTGCGGTCGCTGCGGCATCTCGTCCAGGGCGAGACGGACCCGGCCTGGCTCCAACGCCCGGACGTCGAGCGGGGGTTGGCGGCGGTCCGGGACCGGGGGCTCGGGTACGACGTCCTCGTCCGCAGCCACCAGCTCGACCAGGCGGTCCGGCTCGCCGAACGGTTCCCGGAGCTGCCGCAGGTGCTCGACCACGCCGGCAAGCCGCCGATCGCTTCCCGTGAACTGGGCGACTGGGAGCGCCGGTTGCGGCGGCTCGCCGGGCATCCGCAGGTGGTGTGCAAGGTGTCGGGGCTCATCACCGAGGCGGACCACGGGAGTTGGGCCACCGCCGACATCCGTCCCGTGTGGGACGTCCTCCTCTCGGCCTTCGGCCCGGACCGTCTGATGTTCGGCTCGGACTGGCCGGTGGCGAACCTCGCGGGCGGGTGGAGCCGGTGGGCGGCCACGGTGGACGAACTCCTCGACGACTGCTCCGGCGCCGAGAGTTCGGCGATCCTCGCGGGGACCGCGACCACGTTCTACCGCCTCACCTCGCCTCCCGCTGTGTGAGCTCACCTCGTCACTGGATCGTCCACACCTGGTGGGAGTGGTTCAGCGGCATCCACTGCTCGACGGCGGCCCCGTTCGCCGTCGAGCCGTCCTTCACCTGGAGGATCTGCCGGTTCGCGAAGTTGCGGACGAGGTAGCCGCCGGCGGTCTGCTCGAAGTACCAGAGCTGGTTGTTGCCGCCGGCGTAGGTGTACTGCTGGAGCGTCGTCCCCCGCCACGGGCTGCCGCCGTTGATGTCGAGGACCTTGCCGCTGTTGCGGTTGACGATCCGGTAGAGCTGCCCGCTGACGGGGACGATGCTCCACTGCTGGTTGGCGCCACCGGTGGCCGGCCACTGGACGACGCTCGCGCCGTCGGCGCCGGACCATCCGCTGACGTCCATGACCTGACCGCTGTCGGCGTTCTTGAACGTGTAGTACGCCGACGGGTCGACGGCGGGCTGCCCGGTCGCGGCCTTCAGCGCTCCGCCGGCCTGCTGCACGCTGAAGTCCGTGATGAAGAAGTACGCGCCGTCGGTCTTGGCGACCCGCACGTAGCGGAACTTCTGGCGGACGTCGATGTTGCCCGTGAGTGTCGAGGCGAACGGCAGGGTGTCGGTCTGCCGTCCGACCACGGTGTAGGTGCCGAAGGACGGGTCGTTCGAGGCGCGGACCTCGAAGTTGCCGCGGGTCGCGGACTGGTCGAGGTCCTGGCGGGTCGTCAGCGCGAACTGTCCGAGCTGGTAGGCCTGTCCGAGGTCGACCTGCCACCACGCCGAGGAGTCGCTCCCGGTCGGCGACCAGCCGGTCGAGGCGTCATTGTCGACGGCGTTCCCGGCCGACCAGCCGGAGCCGTAGACCGACGACGAGGTCGCCGCCCTGCCGTGGGCGAGGTTCAGTTTCGCCGCGAGTCCCTGGTAGGCGGGTTCGAGGCCGGACGCCTTGATCACCGCGTCGCCGGACGTCGTGTTGCCGGTGACGGTGACGTGGGAGCCGTTGCGGTTCTGGTTGACGAACCCGTCGGTCCGCGACAGCACGTTGTTCGAGACGGTCATGTTGTCCGACCCCTCGTCCAGGTAGATGCCGTGCACGGGGGAGCCGCACGCGGACGGCGAACGGACCACGTCGTGGATGTAGTTGCCGCCGACGACCGTGCCCGGGTCGTTCGAGAGGTGGTAGATGCCGGCGGAGTCGCACAGCCGGTTCATCACGTTGCCGATCCGGTTGGAGCTGACGCTGTTGTTCCCCTCGGCGTTGGCCTCCAGCTGCCAGCCCCAGCCCAGCGATATCCCGGCCCACGGGGCGTCGGAGATGTCGTTGTGGTCGATGACCGTGCTGTTGACGAACCCCGCGTTGACGGCCGCGGTGCCGGGATAGTCCTCACCGGTCCGGGTGATCAGGTTGTTCTTGACGGTGACGTTCTTGACCACCTCCCGGACGTCCTCCCCGGCCGGCGAGGCGGGCGGGTTGTAGACGGTGTGGAACTCCACGTCCGGGTCGGAGAACTTGCCCACCATGATCCCGTTGCCGGAGATGTCGTGGACCAGGTTCCCGGTGACGGCGCTGTCGTGCACGCCGTGGTGCAGGTCGAGGGCGGTGGAGCCGAGTTGCGTGAAGGTGTTGCCGGTGAAGGAGAGGCGGTCGGCGTTCGACGCCTGGACGCCGGCCGGCGGACGGCCGACGTACTGCCTGTTGGAGTTGTCGGCGGAGAGGTTGTAGTTGCCGCCCTGGCCGTTGAGGTAGCCGTTGACGCTGGGGTCCCGCCAGGTGGTCCGGGTGAAGGTGAGCCCGGAGAAGCGCAGGTCGTGCGCGGGGCTGTCGAGGTTCGTGCCCTTGACGTCGAACAAGGTCTCCACGACGGGTGCCTGCACGTCGACCGTGGACATGTCCTCGCCCGGGCGGGGCTTGTAGTAGACGGTCTGGGCGGCTCTGTCGACGTAGAACTCGCCCGGCTCGTTCAGGAATTCGTGGGCGTTCTCGAAGTGCAGGGGGGAGCCGTCGGACAGTTGCGGCCACGGGCGCTGGAAGATGATGCCCGCCTCACGGTCCTGGATCGACACGTTCGCGGTGCCGCCGCCGGAGCTGATCGACTTCAGCCGCAGGTAGCTCTCGCCCCACTGCGTCTCCAGCATCATCTCGACCTGGTCGAGATGGTTCCAGTCGGAGACCTGCGAACCGAGCACCTTCAGCAGCTTGTCGGTCTTGTCGCTGCTTCTGAGCTGGAAGTCCGAGCCGATGTCGGGGAAGCGGGCCCGGGTCGCGCGGACCCCGCCCACGTACAGCTGCCGGAAGTCGAGCGAGCCGACGGACGCCTTGTACTCGCCGTTCGAGGCGGCCGTCCAGCCGGTGATCGCCTTGCCGCCGGTGATCACCGGCGTCTCGCCGCTGTACGCCTGGTAGACGACCTTGTGGCCGTTCGTGCCCGAGTCGGCGGTGCCGAAGGTGACCGGGGCGGTGAGGGGGTAGGTGCCGCCGCGCAGGTTCACGACGATGTCGTCGGACATGTTCGCGTTGACGGCCCGGACGGCGTTCCTGGCGGCCTGGATCGTCTTGAACGCCGTGGCGGTGCCCGTTCCCGGGTTGGTGTCACTGCCGCCGACCGGGTCGACGTAGAAGTTCGTCGTCGCCGCGTAAGCGGGCTGGGCGGGCAGAGCTGCCGCTGCCGCGAGGACGACGGCTGCCGCAGTGAGCGCTCTCACCGGCCTCGCTCCTTTGCGAAGGGGTCTCATGAGTTGCATTTATCGAGGTAAGGGAGTGGAGAGGTCAAGATGATAGGCAGACCTATTTTTTCGACGAGGTAACGTCGGTGATACGTATTTCGACGAGTTGTCGCAGGTAGTGGGCTTGAGGAGGGAAGTTCGTCGAGTTGGACCCGCTCAATGAGTAGTACTCATTCTGAATGGCTGTGTCGCCACCCTCTTGCACTGGACGTGGTGGTTCGGTCACCCTTGGCTATCCTGTCGGGTGTTCGCGACGCGCCCCGCGGGAGGCCGAGTTGACCGGTGCCGTGCCGGAGCTGTCCGAGGTGGAGGCGGTCTCCAGCTTCTCGGTGGCGACGGCGGCACCCTTGAGGAGGAGGTAGCCGACGATGACGTCACCGGACGCCATCAGCAGGCGAGTCGTGTTGAGGCCCACCTT
>NZ_JBTYMC010000182.1:0-13520 GCF_054880855.1 Streptomyces sp. S6
GCGTCGCCGCCGCCGCCCGCGCCGCCGGCAAGGACGTCGTCGCCGTCTGCGGTCGCCTCGCCCTCACCCCGGAAGCCCTCACCGGCGCGGGCATCCGCCGCGCGTACCCGCTCACCGAGGTCGAACCGGACGTCTCCCGGTGCATCGCGGAGGCGGGACCGATCCTGGAGAGGGTGGCGGAGCGGATCGCGCGGGACCTGCTGGTCTGAGAGGACGTACGGTCATCGGCTGGTATGACCAAACCTCGCTACCTCCCCCCGGCCCCGATTCCATCCAGCTCCACCACGGCCTCCTCCGGCAGCACCACCCCCGCCGCCGCCAGATTCTCCCGCAGATGCACCACCGAAGACGTCCCCGGAATCAGCGCGATCGCCGGAGACCTCCGCAGCAGCCACGCCAACGCCACCTGCTGCGGCGACGCCCCGAGCCGGGCCGCGACATCCGCCAGCGTCCGCGACTGGAGCGGCGTGAACCCGCCGAGCGGAAAGTACGGGGCGTACATGATCCCCTCCGCCGCGCACCGGTCGACGAGCGCGTCGTCCTCCCGATGGGCCAGGTTGTAGAGGTTCTGCACGGTCACCACGGGCGCGATCCCCTGCGCCTCCGTGACCTGCGCGGACGTGACCGTGCTCAGCCCGAGATGCCGGATCAGCCCCTCCTCGCGCAGCTCGGCGAGCGCGGCGAACGCCTCCGCGACGGACTCGTCGTTCGTACCCTGCCGCGTGCCGAAGCGCAGATTGACGACGTCGAGCGTCTCCACATCGAGGTGCTTCAGGTTGTCGTGGACCTGGGCGCGCAGGTCGTCGGGGTCCCGGGTGAGGTTCCAGGAACCGTCCGGCCCACGCCGGCACCCCACCTTCGTGACGATCCGCAGCTCGGCGGGGTAGGGGTGCAGGGCCTCACGGATCAGCTCGTTGACGACCGTCGGCCCGTAGAAGTCGGCGGTGTCGATGTGCGTGACGCCCGCGTCGACGGCCGCCCGCAGCACCGCGATCGCGGCGGCACGGTCCTTCGGCGGGCCGGACACACCGGGCCCGGCGAGCTGCATCGCGCCGTATCCCATCCGGGTCAGCGTCAGGCCCGGGGCCGGAGTGATCGTCCCGCCGGGCAGGGGAGTCGAGGTCATGCCGGTTCACCTGTTTCTACGTCCGGTTTCTGTGTGTCGAGCCTGCGCCGCCGGACCCGGACGTGGTTACGCCCCGCTGTTCCTGGGGGTGACAGGACCAGGCACCGGCGCGCGGGACGGCCGTACGGTGGGGCCATGGACGAGAACGCGCTCGGCGAGTTCCTGAAGGCCCGCAGGGCGCTGGTGCGGCCCGAGGACGTGGGGCTGCCCGGCGGCGGGCTGCGCAGAGTGCCGGGGCTGCGCCGGGAGGAGGTCGCGCTGCTCGCGGGGATCAGCGCGGACTACTACCTGCGCCTGGAACAGGGCCGCGACCGCAACCCCTCCGCGCAGGTCCTGGAGGCCATCGCGCGCGTGCTGCGCCTCGACACCGACACCACCGCCTACCTCCTCGGCCTGACCCGCCCCCGCAGCCGTACCGGACGGCAGGGCGTCGAGCGGGTCCCCGACGGCCTGCGGCAGCTCCTCGGCACCTGGGACCGCCACCCCGCCTACGTCCAGAACCGGCTCACCGACGTCCTCGCCGTCAACGCGATGGCCGCCGCCCTCTCCCCGAAGTACCACGTCGGCGGCAACCTGCTGCGCTCGCTGTTCCTCGGCCCGGCCGACCAGGACCACCACGAGAACTGGGAGCGGATCACCGAGGACGCCGTGGCCGTGCTCCGCGCCAGGACCGACGCCGCCGACCCGCGCCTGCACACCCTGGTCGACGAACTGTCCCGGGGCAGCGACCGCTTCCGCACCCTGTGGGCACGCCACCAGGTCCAGCGCCAGATGGAGTACGCGATCAGGACGCGCCACCCCCTGGTCGGCGAGCTGGAGCTGTACAAGCACAAGCTCACGGTCGACGGGTACGACGGCCTGTCCCTGGTCGTCTTCCACGCCGTCCCCGGCAGCCGCAGCGCCGAACTCCTGGAGATCCTCGGCAGCCTCAGCGCCCCCGCACCCCAGGAACGCTGAAGCGCCCCGGACCTCTGCGGTCCGGGGCGCCTCGGTGTCGTACGTGGAGCAAGCGGTTACGGCAGTTGTGCCGTCCGCGCCTCGCGGCGGTTGCCGCGGAAGTTGTTCACCCGGCGGGCCGTGGCGAACAGGGGGATGACCGCGCCCATGACGAGCTGGAGCGCGCACCCCGTCTGGAGGAGGAGCTGGCCGCCGGGGGCGCCGAACGCCCAGGCCGCGAGCATTCCCATCGACAGGACGATCCACGCGAGCATCGCCCCCGCGAGCGGTCCGCGCGGCTTCGGGTACTCGACCCGGCTCACCATCAGCCACGCCGTCCCGACGATCGCCAGAACCGTCGCCACGAACGGCAGCTCCAGCAGGACGATCGCGACGACCGTCAGCGCGCCGAACGGCGACGGCATGCCCTGGAACATGCCGTTCGCGGGTGTCACGCACGAGAAGCGCGCGAGTCTCAGCACCACCGCGAGCAGCACCACGACCGCGCCGACCGCCGCCACCCGCTGGTGCGCGTCGTTGGCGACCATGCCGTAGACCAGGACGAAGTACGCCGGGGCCAGCCCGAAGCTGACCAGGTCGGAGAGGTTGTCCAGCTCCGCGCCCATCGGGGACGAGCGCAGCTTGCGGGCGACGAGCCCGTCGAACAGGTCGAAGACGGCCGCGCAGAGCATGAGGATGACGGCGGTGGCGGCGCTGCTGCGCGCCATGCCGGACTCCTGGCTGCCGGTGAGGTGCGGGATGAGGATGCCGGTGGTGGTGAAGTACACCGCCATGAAGCCGCACGTCGCGTTGCCGAGGGTGAGGGCGTCCGCTATCGACAGCCGCAGAGAGAGGGGCATCTCCTCCTCTTCGTCCGTCTCCTCGGCCTCCGGCACCCAGCCGGTCTGCGTCTCAGGGTCAATCACGGTCAAGACGAGTCACCCCCGCCACGGTCTTCTGCCCGACCTCGACAGCGGCCTCGATGCCCTCGGGAAGGTAGACGTCCACGCGCGAACCGAACCGGATCAGACCGATGCGCTCACCCTGCTCGACCTTCGTGCCCTCAGGGATGTAGGGGACGATGCGACGGGCGACCGTGCCAGCGATCTGGATCATCTCGATGTCACCGAGTTCGGTGTCGAAGTGCCAGACGACCCGCTCGTTGTGCTCGCTCTCCTTGTTGAACGCCGGGACGAAGCCGCCCGGGACGTGTTCCACGGAGGTCACCGTGCCGGCCAGGGGCGCGCGGTTGACGTGCACGTTGAGCGGGCTCATGAAGATCGCGACCCGGGTCCGTCCGTCCTTCCACGGCATGATGCTCTGCACCACGCCGTCGGCGGGGGAGATGACCCGGCCCGAGGCGATCTCTCGCTCGGGGTCGCGGAAGAACCACAGCATGCCCGCCGCGAGTGCGGTGGCGGGCACGGCGACGGCCTTCGCGGCGCCGGAGCGGCGGGCGCGCAGGAGGCTGACGGCGGCGGTGGCGACGGTCGGGAGAAGCCACGGCGATGCTCCGCGCGCAAGGCGTACGGCAGCGAGGCTGTCGCGAGGTGCAGAGGTTTGGCTGTGGGGCATGGATGACCTTCGTAGCGGATGATGCCGCGCTCGAAACGGGGGACGGCGGCTTTCCGGCGATCGTAGCGGTTCACGACCACAACTGGGTAAGCCAGGAAGACGAGTCGGCGGCTGAGAGCGATTGACGGGGTGTGACCTTCTTCTCGAAGAAAACACCCCCAACCGGTATATCTAGCCGTGGAACCGATACTCTTCGAGCAGCCTCCGGCCGATGATCATTTTCTGGATCTCGGCGGTGCCCTCACCGATCAGGAGCATCGGCGCCTCGCGGTACAGACGCTCGATCTCGTACTCCTTGGAGAAGCCGTAGCCGCCGTGGATCCGGAAGGCGTCCTCGACCACCTCCTTGCAGTACTCGGAGGCGAGGTACTTCGCCATCCCGGCCTCAAGGTCGTTTCGCTCACCCGAGTCCTTTTTGCGTGCCGCATTGACCATCATCGCATGGGCGGCCTCGACCTTGGTAGCCATCTCCGCGAGCTTGAACTGGATCGCCTGGTGCTGGGCGATCGGCTTGCCGAAGGTGTGCCGTTCCTGGGCGTACCGGACACCCAGCTCGAAGGCGCGCTGAGCGACGCCGCAGCCACGCGCCGCCACGTTCACGCGGCCGACCTCGACTCCGTCCATCATTTGGTAAAAACCTCGGCCGGTGGTCCCGCCCAGTACACGGTTCGCGGGAACCCGCAGGTCAGACATGACCAGCTCGGTCGTATCGACGCCCTTGTACCCCATCTTCTCGATCTTCCCGGGGATCGTCAGACCCGGACGCACCTCCCCGAACCCGGGCTCTTTCTCCACCAGGAACGTCGTCATCGCCTTGTGCGGCTTGGCCGCCGCCTCCGAAGGGTCGTGTCCTTCGTCACTTCGTACGAGAACCGCCACCAGTGACGACGTCCCGCCGTTCGTCAGCCACATCTTCTGACCGTTCAGGACGTACTCGTCGCCGTCCCTGACCGCTTTCGACGTGATCGCCGACACGTCGGAGCCCAGGCCCGGCTCCGACATCGAGAACGCCCCCCTGACGTCCCCGGCGGCCATCCGCGGCAGGAAGTACTCCTTCTGCTCCCGCGTGCCGTGCTGCTTCAGCATGTACGCCACGATGAAGTGCGTGTTGATGATCCCGGACACCGACATCCAGCCCCGGGCGATCTCCTCCACGCACAGCGCGTACGTCAGGAGCGACTCGCCCAGACCGCCGTACTCCTCCGGGATCATCAGCCCGAACAGGCCGAGCTCCCGCAGGCCGTCCACGATCGCTTGCGGGTACTCGTCCCGGTGCTCCAGCTCGGTCGCGACCGGGATGATCTCCTTGTCGACGAAGTCCCTGACGGTGGACAGGATCTCGGCCTGTACGTCGGTGAGGCCGGCGGTCTGTGCGAGGCGTGCCATGGTCTCTCAGCCCTCCTGAAGTTCCGGGCGGCCGGGCTGCTCGCCGCCGCGCTCCTCGATGTACGTCCGCGTCGGCACCATGACCTTGCGGCGGAACACGCAGACCAGCGTGCCGTCCTGCTTGTAGCCCTTGGTCTCGACGTGCACGATCCCTCGGTCGTCCTTCGACTTCGACGGCCACTTGTCCAGCACCGTCGTCTGCCCGTAGACGGTGTCTCCGTGGAACGTCGGCGCCACGTGCTTCAGCGACTCGATCTCCAGGTTGGCGATCGCCTTGCCGGAGACGTCCGGCACCGACATGCCGAGCAGCAGGGAGTAGACGTAGTTCCCGACCACCACGTTCCTGCCGAAGTCCGTCGTGTTCTCGGCGTAGTTGGCGTCCATGTGGAGCGGGTGGTGGTTCATGGTGAGGAGGCAGAAGAGGTGGTCGTCGTACTCCGTGACCGTCTTCCCGGGCCAGTGCTTGTACACCGCCCCGACCTCGAACTCCTCGTAGGTGCGCCCGAACTGCATCTGTCTCACGCCTCCGGGATCTCGAACTTCGACGTCCGGGTCATCCCCGCCGCCCTGCCCTTGCCGGAGACGACCAGGGCCATCTTGCGGCTCGCCTCGTCGATCATCTCGTCGCCGAGCATCGCCGAGCCCTTCCTCCCGCCCGCCTCGGACGTGTGGTACTCGTACGCGTCGAGGATCAGCTCCGCGTGGTCGAAGTCCTCCTGCGACGGCGAGAAGATCTCGTTGGACGCCTCGACCTGACCCGGGTGCAGCACCCACTTGCCGTCGAACCCGAGCGCGGCGGCACGGCCGGCGACCTCGCGGTAGCCGTCGACGTTGCGGATCTGGAGATAGGGGCCGTCGATCGCCTGGAGGTCGTTCGCGCGGGCCGC
This sequence comes from Streptomyces sp. S6, assembly GCF_054880855.1. NCBI lineage: Bacteria > Bacillati > Actinomycetota > Actinomycetes > Kitasatosporales > Streptomycetaceae > Streptomyces > Streptomyces sp. S6. The sequence goes on from NZ_JBTYMC010000182.1 coordinate 5,911, forward strand.
CATCAGGATCTTCATGAGGATGTAGTGATAGGCGTCCGCCGGGTAGCCCGGCGGCTGCTCGCCGACCACGAGGGACTTCATGTTGATCGACGCCATGAAGTCGGCCGGGCCGAAGATGATCGTCTCGACACGTTGACTGGCCTGGGCGATCTCATTGACGTTGTTGAGTCCCTGTGCATTCTCGATCTGGGCCTCAATACCGATGCGGCCGACCTCGAAGCCCATCGTCTTCTCGATCTGCGTCAGGAGGAGGTCGAGCGCCACGATCTGCTGCGCGTTCTGCACCTTCGGCAGCATGACGCAGTCGAGGTTGTGGCCGGCGCCCTCGACGACCGTGACGACGTCCCGGTACGTCCACTCCGTCGTCCAGTCGTTGACGCGCACCACCCTCGTCTTGCCCGTCCAGTCGCCCTCGTTGAGGAACTTGACGACGGTGTGCCGCGCCTCCGGCTTCGCGAGCGGCGCGCACGCGTCCTCCAGGTCCAGGAACACCTGGTCCGCCGGGAGGCCCTGGGCCTTCTCCAGGAAGCGCGGGTTGCTGCCCGGCACGGCGAGACAGGAGCGGCGGGGGCGCAGGCGGTTGACGGGCGTCATGCGGGGACCTCCAGGGGGTCGAGCCGGTTCGCTTTGCGGATCTCGTCGACGATGCGGCCGATGATCCCGGTGATGTCGAAGTCCTTCGGGGTGAAGACCGCGGCCACACCCGCGGCCCGCAGCTCGTCGGCGTCACCGCTGGGGATGATGCCACCGGCGATCACCGGAATGTCTGTGGCACCGGCCACACGCAGCCGGTCCAGTACATCCGGCACCAGCCGGGCGTGCGACCCGGACAGGATCGACAGGCCGACGGCGTGCACGTCCTCCGCCAGCGCCGCGTCCACGATCTGCTCGGGCGTCAGCCGGATCCCCTGGTAGACCACCTCGAACCCGGCGTCCCGCGCCCGCACGGCGATCTGCTCGGCGCCGTTGGAGTGCCCGTCGAGCCCCGGCTTCCCCACCAGGAACCGCAGCCTCCCGGAGCCCAGGTCCCGCGCGGTGACGTCCACCCGGCGGCGCACCTCGGCGAGCGCCGAGCCCTCCGCGACGGGGACGGCGACCGGCGCCGACGAGACACCCGTGGGCGCCCGGAACTCGCCGAACACCTCCCGCAGCGCGCCCGCCCACTCGCCGGTCGTGATCCCCGCGCGGGCGCACTCCAGGGTGGCCTCCATCAGGTTCTCCTCGCCCCGCGCGGCCTCCTTGAGCCGGTCGAGGGCCTGCCGGACGGTCGGGTAGTGGAACGGGTCGCCCATGCCCTGCCGGTCGGACGACTCCTGACGGGTGGTCCGCCAGTTCCCGACGGCCGCGACGACACGTTCCTCGACAGCCGGATCGACTGTCTGGATCGCTTGACCGAGATCGGCGGTCAGTGGATTGGGCTCGGTCGTGTTGAACGCATTGACGCCGACGATCAACTCTTGACCGGACTCAATACGTGCCCGGCGCTCCGCGTGCGACGCCACCAGCTGCGACTTCAGGTACCCCGACTCCACGGCGGCCATCGCCCCGCCCATCTCCTGGATCCGCGCCATCTCCGCGAGGGAGTCCGCGACCAGCGCGTCCACCTTCTTCTCGACGACGTGCGACCCGGCGAAGATGTCCTCGTACTCCAGCAGATCGCTCTCGTGCGCCAGCACCTGCTGGATCCGCAGCGACCACTGCTGGTCCCACGGCCTCGGCAGCCCCAGCGCCTCGTTCCACGCCGGCAACTGCACGGCCCGCGCGCGGGCGTCCTTCGACAGCGTCACCGCGAGCATCTCCAGCACGATCCGCTGGACGTTGTTCTCCGGCTGCGCCTCCGTCAGCCCCAGCGAGTTGACCTGCACGCCGTAACGGAACCGGCGCTGCTTGGGGTCCTCGATGCCGTACCGCTCCCGCGTGATCCGGTCCCAGATGCGGCCGAACGCCCGCATCTTGCACATCTCCTCGATGAAACGGACCCCCGCGTTGACGAAGAAGGAGATGCGGCCGACGACGTCACCCTTTCGGTCGTCGTCGATCTGCCCGGACGCGAACACCGCGTCCAGCACCGCGACCGCCGTCGACATGGCGTACGCGATCTCCTGGACCGGCGTCGCGCCCGCCTCCTGGAGGTGATAGCTGCATATGTTGATCGGGTTCCACTTCGGCATGTGGTTGACCGTGTAACAGATCATGTCCGTCGTCAGCCGCAGGGAAGGGCCCGGCGGGAAGACGTGCGTCCCCCGCGACAGGTACTCCTTGACGATGTCGTTCTGTGTCGTCCCCTGGAGCTGTGCGACGTCCGCGCCCTGTTCCTCGGCGACGACCTGATAGAGCGCCAGCAGCCACATCGCGGTCGCGTTGATCGTCATCGAGGTGTTCATCCGCTCCAGGGGGATGTCCTGGAACAGCCGCCGCATGTCACCGAGGTGGGCCACCGGGACGCCCACCCGGCCGACCTCGCCGCGCGCGAGGACGTGGTCGGGGTCGTAGCCGGTCTGGGTCGGCAGGTCGAAGGCGACCGACAGGCCCGTCTGCCCCTTGTCGAGGTTGCGGCGGTACAGCTCGTTGGACGCCTCGGCGGTGGAGTGCCCGGCGTACGTCCGCATGAGCCACGGCCGGTCCTTCTGGCGCTCTGTCATCGGATGCCCTCAGACGTTCCGGAAGCGGTTGATGGCGTCGATGTGCTGCTCGCGCCTGGCGTGGTCGCGCACGCCGAGCCCTTCCTCGGGCGCGAGACAGAGCACCCCGACCTTGCCCTGGTGGAGGTTGCGGTGGACGTCGTACGCGGCCTGGCCGGTCTCCTCCAGGGCGTACACCTTGGAGAGCGTCGGGTGGATCTTCCCCTTGGCGACGAGGCGGTTGGCCTCCCACGCCTCGCGGTAGTTGGCGAAGTGCGAGCCGACGATCCGCTTGAGGGACATCCACAGGTAGCGGTTGTCGTACTCGTGGGTGTAGCCGGAGGTGGAGGCGCAGGTGACGACCGTGCCGCCCTTGCGGGTGACGTACACCGAGGCGCCGAAGGTCTCGCGGCCCGGGTGCTCGAAGACGATGTCGACGTCCTCGCCGCCGGTCAGCTCCCGGATGCGCTTGCCGAAGCGCTTCCACTCCTTCGGGTCCTGGGTGTGCTCGTCCTTCCAGAACTTGAAGTCCTCGGCGGTCCGGTCGATGACCGCCTCCGCGCCCATCCGGCGGCAGATCTCCGCCTTCCGCGGGCTGGAGACGACACAGATCGGGGTGGCGCCGCCGGCCAGCGCGAACTGCGTGGCGTACGACCCGAGTCCGCCGCTCGCGCCCCAGATCAGCACGTTGTCGCCCTGCTTCATCCCGGCGCCGTTGCGCGAGACGAGCTGCCGGTACGCCGTCGAGTTGACCAGCCCCGGCGAGGCGGCCTCCTCCCAGCTGAGGTGGTCCGGCTTCGGCATCAGCTGGTTCGACTTGACGAGCGCGATCTCCGCGAGGCCCCCGAAGTTCGTCTCGAAGCCCCAGATGCGCTGCTCCGGGTCGAGCATCGTGTCGTTGTGGCCGTCGGACGACTCCAGTTCGACGGACAGGCAGTGCGCGACGACCTCGTCCCCGGGCCGCCAGGCGTTGACTCCGGGGCCGGTGCGCAGGACGACGCCCGCGAGGTCGGAGCCGATGACGTGGTACGGCAGGTCGTGGCGCCGCGTCAGCTCGCTGACCTTGCCGTAGCGCTCCAGGAACCCGAACGTGGAGAGCGGCTCGAAGATCGACGTCCACACGGAGTTGTAGTTCACGGACGACGCCATGACCGCCACCAGGGCCTCACCCGGGCCGAGTTCGGGCACGCGCACCTCGTCCAGGTGCAGCGACTTGCGCGGGTCCTTGTCGCGGGTCCGCATCCCCGCGAACATCTCCGTCTCGTCCTTGTGCACGGTGATCGCGCGGTACGACTCGGGCAGCGGGAGGGCGGCGAAGTCGGCGGAGGTGCTCTCCGGCGACTGGATCGCCTCCAGGAAGTCCTTCACGGTCACGGTGTTGCCTCCGGCGGTGTGCGCCCCTGAGGGGAGGGCGCGGTGAGGGTGCTGGCTCGTGCGAGGTGCGGCGGCGCTTTGTGGCGCGGGAGGTTGCCTGTGACGCAGGCGTCCGGGTGCGCGGCGACGTGGTGCGCGGGGACAACCGGCGGACGGCTGTTCGCCGTGCGCCGGCCACCCGGACGACTTCAAGGTATGGCACCCCGTGTCACCCTGCAAGGCACTGGGTGCCAGGAATTGCGCTCAGGTGAATTCTTTACTTGACAAGTGAGCGATGATCGATCAAGTGGGGGTCCAAGGGTGTGTGAAAACGTGCCCTGGCATGCCAAAACGGCCACCCGGTGGGGTGGCCGTCGTCACAGAGATGTTCTTGTGGGGTCAGCGCTCCTTGAGCGCCTGCTCGATGGCCCGCATGACCTCGTCCAGCGGGGCGTCCGTGCGGGCGACCGTCACCAGCACCTCGCCCTGTCCCACCGACGACACCGGGGCCGGCCCGGCGGCGGACGGGGGCGTCACCGCGCGGCCCGGTCCGATGCCGGTGCCGAACGTGCGGCGCACGATCGCGAAGGCGTGGTCGAGCTGCGCCTCCACGTCGCCCTGGCCGCCCGCGCGCAGCCAGCGCCGCAGGACGTGGTTGTGCGCGGTGACGACGGCGGACGCGGCGACCTCGGCCAGCAGCGGGTCGTCGTTCGCGTCGTCGTCGTGCGCGTGCTCGTCGAAGTGGCCCAGGAGATAGCGGGTGAACAGGCGCTCGTAGCGGGCCACCGAGGCGATCTCCGCCTCGCGCAGGGTGGGCACCTCGCGCGTCAGCTTGTAGCGGGCGACCGAGATCTCCGGCCGCGCCGCGTACATCCGCATGACCTCCTTGATGCCGCGGCACACGGTGTCGAGGGGGTGCTCGTGGGCCGGGGCGGCGTTCAGCACCGCCTCCGCGCGGACCAGGGTGTCGTCGTGGTCCGGGAAGATCGCCTCCTCCTTCGAGCGGAAGTGGCGGAAGAAGGTGCGGCGCGCGACCCCGGCGGCTGCCGCGATCTCGTCGACGGTGGTCGCCTCGTAGCCCTTCGTCGCGAACAGTTCCATCGCGGCGGCTGCCAGTTCTCGGCGCATCTTGAGCCGCTGGGCGGCGGCACGGGTGCCTGCGGCACTCTCCGGCGCGTCGGACGAGGCGGGGGTACGGGAGGACTTGGCGGGCTGGGACATGACCCGAACGTACTGCATGTGCGCAGTTCGGTGCGCAGGTCCGGGGTCCGTCCGGCCTGCGGAATCGAGCAGCCCGCCCCGGTCCGCCGGTCCTCGGGAGGTGTCAGCGCCTCGCATGCTCGCGGAAGCCGCGGCCCGTCTTGCGGCCGAGGCAGCCCGCGGCGACCAGGTGCTCCAGGAGCGGCGCCGGCGCGAGGCCGGGGTCGCGGAACTCGCGGTGCAGGACCTTCTCGATGGCGAGGGAGACGTCCAGACCGACGACGTCCAGCAGCTCGAAGGGGCCCATCGGGTAACCGCCGCCCAGCTTCATCGCCGCGTCGATGTCGTCAAGAGACGCATAGTGTTCCTGCACCATCTTGATCGCGTTGTTGAGATACGGGAACAGCAGGGCATTCACGATGAACCCGGCCCGGTCTCCACAGTTGACGGGATGTTTCTTGATCCCTGCACAGACTTCGTCAACCGTTGATCGGACGTCTTCCGCCGTCAACACTGTACGGACGACCTCGACCAGCTTCATCGCCGGTGCCGGGTTGAAGAAGTGCATGCCGACGACGTCCTGGGGCCGCGACGTCGCCCGCGCGCACGCGATCACCGGCAACGACGACGTCGTCGTCGCCAGCACCGCCCCCGGCTTGCACACCTTGTCCAACGTCGCGAACAACTGCTGCTTGACCGCGAGATCCTCCGCGACCGCCTCGACGGCGAGGTCGACGTCCGCGAACGCGTCGTACGAACCGGCGGGCAGGATCCGGTCCAGTGCTCGGGCCGCCGCCTCGGCGCTGAGGCGCCCCTTGCCGACGGACCGCGCGAACGACGTCCCGATCCGGGCCTTCGCGAGGGCCGCCTTCTCCTCGGTGCGGGCGGCGAGGACGACGTCGTACCCGGCCTTCGCGAAGACCTCGGCGATGCCGGACGCCATGGTCCCGGACCCGGCGACGCCGACGCGGCGGACACGGCGGCCGGGGACGCCGGAGGCGCCGGGGACCGGGGTGAGGGCGTCGGGGACGACGGCGGAGCTGCCGGGGGCGTCGTACGTGTAGAAGCCGCGGCCCGCCTTGCGGCCGGTCAGACCGGCCTCGCTGAGCTGCCCCAGGATCGGCGCGGGGGCGTGCAGGCGGTCGTGGGAGGCGGCGTACATGGCGTCCAGGACGGTGCGCGCGGTGTCGATGCCGATCAGGTCGAGCAGGGCCAGCGGGCCCATCGGCAGGCCGCAGCCCAGACGCATCGCCGCGTCGATGTCCTCGCGGGAGGCGTACCGCGACTCGTACATCGCCGCCGCCTGGTTGAGGTAGCCGAACAGCAGGCCGTCCGCGACGAACCCCGGCCGGTCGCCGACCGCCACCGGCTCCTTGCCCAGGTCGAGGGCGAGTGCGGTGACCCGCGCGACGGCCTGCGGGGCGGTCAGCACCGACGAGACGACCTCGACGAGCTTCATCGCGGGCGCCGGGTTGAAGAAGTGCAGTCCGAGAACCCGCTCCGGACGCGCCGACTCGGCCGCGAGGCGGGTCACGGACAGGGCGTTCGTCCCCGTCGCGAGGATCGTGTCCGGCCGCACGATCGCGTCCAGTTCGCGGAAGAGCCGCTGCTTGATCTCGTACGACTCCGGCGCGACCTCGATCACCAGATCGGCGTCCGCCGCCGCCCGCAGGTCGGTGCCCGTGCCGACCAGGGCGAGCGCGTCCGCACGCTGCCGCTCGGTGAGCCGGCCGCGGGCCACGGCGCGGGCGGTGGAGGTCTCCAGCGCGGCGACGCAGCGGGCCGCCTGGACGGCGCTGACGTCGATGCCGATCACCCGGCGGCCGGCCTTCGCGAGGATCTCGGTGATACCGGCGCCCATGGTGCCGAGACCGACGACGGCGACGGTCCGCAGGGAGGCGGCGGCGTCGGGAGAGACGGGGGAAGAAGGGGACAGGGGAGTGGCCATCGAGGGACTCCAGGGGAGAGGTGACGACTGGGAGAGCGCCGGGTGCGCCGAAGGGGCGCGCGGGGCGCGGAAGGTGCGGGTGATACCGGGCTGCGAGCGCACACGCCCGGGGCCGCAGGCGGGGGCGCGCACACGCCCGCCGGTCGTACGGCGTCCTGCTGAACCGACCGGCCCTGTCCCGGAGCCGGGTCGTGCTACCCGTGGCGGCTGCGTCACCAGGCCGCCATGAGGAGATGTGCGGGAGGGTGTCCCGCTCGTCTGAGCTTAACCGGCGAGTAACGAGCGCGCCAGCCCCTGGAGCGGACGGACTTGGTGAACCCGCTCCCTTCCCGGTCGTACCCCGCCTACGCTCGGCACCATGGACGAAGAGTTGCGATCACTCACGGAACGCTTACGGCGGGAGTCCGGCGGGGGCGCGCTCTTCGAGCGGCTCGCGGCGGACGACGGCCCGGACGCGCTGGCGGCCGTGCTGACCGAGCCGGGGCAGC